>NZ_JCAIJG010000036.1:0-55627 GCF_059735615.1 Desulfosporosinus sp. Tol-M2 | reverse complement strand
CTTGTGAACCTGGTTCTTATGAATGTCATTCTTCTAAAGAACCTTTAAGTTTGGGTCTTTCTATTATTGCTCCGGTTAGTTCGGTACCGGGAAGCTCTTCGTTTCTTTTCTTCCAACCGCTGATAACGGAAAAAGTATTTGCTTCCGCAGGTGTTCTCATCGCTGCCCAACTTTTCTTGTTTCTTGCTAACCGTTTTTTTGGTCTTGAGTCAATGCCGGTTCAGAAAGGCCCTGTTATATCCCCGGAACAAACTGGGCGAATGACGCCAAGTAATTTACAGAATTTCTTAGCCTTGGTGACCCGCGCCAATGTCCGGCCTTCTACCAACACATCCGCCCCTTCAACCGGTCAAGAAGTCACTGGGATATCCATTGAAACACCGGAGATTCCTCTCGTTTTTGCTTTAACCGTCTTGGGCAATTATACGGATAAACCTTTTTGTCCGTCTATATCTCTTATTTTACCTTTGTTTACTTTTCCGGGCGTGCGAGGAGCCTTACCTTTACTGATCCTGGAACTTCTAACAACTATTTTTGTCCGGACGGTCGTACCGCCGGAAACGACTGGTTCCAAACCATTGACTGAGTGAATATGTTTATTTAGGACATACTCTTTCAACGCAAATAAGTTCAGCTGGGTTATTGATCTGATTAGTTAAGCAAATATTTACTACGTTGTAATCCTTTTGGCTTAATTTTGAGGTATATCTATCCAAAGCCTCTTTTTCCAATTTACCATTTTCGTGTCCTGTATATGTAACTAGTAATATTATGCCATTGGGTTCAAGTATCTCTAAACACTTTTGAACAGCTACTATGGTAGTTTCCTTTGTTGTGGTAATTCCGTGATCTCCCCTCGGTAGATATCCCAGATTAAAGATTACTAATTTAACATATCCTTGTATGTATTTATCAACAAATTGATGATCATCAAGAATTATTTCCGTTCTTTCAAGAAAATTTAATTCCTGAAGCTTCTTTCTTGTATTTATAATAGCAGCTTCTTGTATATCAAAAGCATAAACTTTTCCTTTATCTCCAACCAGAGAGCATAAAAATGCAGTATCATTGCCATTACCCATAGTGCAATCAACCACTGTATCCCCTTTAGACAATTTTAATTTGCATATTGTTTTAGATATTTCAATTGCATTATTAAAAGTATTCTTCGTATTCACCTGTCACCCCTCATATTACCCGTTATTCTTCATATAAAAACCCGAGTTTGCCAAGAAAGCTACCCCCGACAGGTTATTGCGAGGGCAGCGTTGTGGCGAGTGGAAGAATTAAGTTGGATAAGGCATTATCTCATAGTCCATGGTGTGATACAAGTAACCAGAATATATCCCAACGATCCCATGGCAGGATACCACCATGTTTGTTATACAGTTGCGGACATCTTTCCCGAGCGCTGAATTTGTTTTATTTTTCTTTCCAATCTGCGAGGGAACGTTAGATCTTCATTACTGCAAACTAAGACCTTCCAACCTACCTTATTATACTTTTTCAGATTGCACGGATGCTCGGGATCATGAAGGCAAATCAAAAAATCTTCCACTTGGGCCAAAAATATCTGACCCATTAATCTTTTATTCCAATAGACAGTACTTTTTGGAAAGATATTGCTTAGAACCTCTCTAAGGAGATCCGCCTGCTGAGGAACTTGAGTAGTACTGAATATTTGAGAAATTTTAGAGTTGATGGATGTTAATAAAGCAGGGACCTTTCTAAGAGCAAATGGTTCAAGCTCAGTTCCGGCCTTAATAGTATTATTTTCCTTAAGTGCGTTTTCTATGAGATAATCATTCGTGTTAGACATAGGTTTAGCTAGTTCATAGCGTTCTATCTTGGTTATAGCCTCTAACTTCGTGTCAACTTGGGCAAGTGCCTCAGCAATCGCCAACGCGTCCGCATTTGCTTGCGTTCCAGCTTTGGTAAAAGAGTTAACTTGAGCGAGGGCCTCCGCCAGTGCCCGGGCATCTGCTTTCGCTTGTGTTTCCGCTTGAGCGNNGCTTTCGCTTGTGTTTCCGCTTGAGCGAGGGCCTCATCAGTAACGCACTCTATGTTAGATACTTCCATCGGACTGTCGGTATAGCTATCATGAGATTCTGTGCTAATATCTTTAACATTTACAGCAGTTGAATTGCTATTGGAAGCCTCTTTCTTTTGGGTATCAGTGGCTTTCAATATTCCTTCGCGTAACATTCTGTCCATGATAGCTTGGAATGTAGGAAAGTTATTCATAACGCAAGCGTCAGGAAGCTGTTGTTCAATAAGTTGTTTAACCCCATCTGCCAAGAATTCTGATGGGAGAGTTGGGATATCTTTTAATAATGATGTAAGGTTCATGACGATTTGACAACCCTTTTGAAATTCTCCATCTGAATCAACCCCGTTTAATATGCATACCGTGAAAATTCTATCAATGATCTGATTCACCCATTTTCTAATTCGGGGATCATTCTGAAAATAAGTCTCCATGATTATCCACCTCCAGTTAATACCTTGTAAATAACCTATGATAACCTATGCTTGTCACTTCGGAATAAGTACCCAAAAAATATGCCATAGCTTAGGTTAGCTATGGCTAATAGGTATTGTTTAGTCTTTATCTGACGTTGCTGGATCTTTAGAATTTTTGATAGAATCATCTTTATTATCGGCCTTTTCCTCCGGTACTTCTTCTAACTCGAAATCACAACAACCTCCTTTTTCTTTCTTGCCCATTAGCATATCAAAAAATCCCTTTTTCTTTTTGTTTCCCATAATATTCACTCCTTCATAATCATTAAGACTATCGTTATGCTATTTCCCTACAATAGCACCAACTAACTTTCCCCTAAAATCGCCTGCCATTTTTATCCGGTATTTCTTCCTTCCTCTTTTTCATTTTCACTCTTCATAATCTTATTTTCTCCCTTCACATTGTAAAACCTCTATATAAGCATATTAAAAATCAGTCCAGTTACCACGGCTGTAACGAATACAATCAATACAAAAGCAATAATTATTTTTTTCTTAAAAATGCCGGCAAGCATTGTCAATTCTGGAATGGCTATACCAGCACCGCTAATGATAAATGCCATTACCGCACCAATACTTGCACCCTTACCCAATAACCCAAGACCGATTGGAATAGCTGATTCTACGCGAATATATAGTGGCATACCAATTAATGCTACAACGATAACAGCAAATGGATTATCAGGACCTGCAACTTTTGCAAGAAGATTAGTAGGCATATATCCGTAAATAGCCGCCCCAATTCCAACACCGATTATCATATAGATGAATACTCCCTTGAAGTCACCTAAAGCTGTTATAAATGATGCTTTTAGCCTGTTCTTAAATCCTATTGGCGTATCCTCATTTTGATCATGATCACCACCTTTGATTCTCACATTTTTAACTTGATTTTCCCACCCCATCTTGTCAAGAATTGCACCGAAAATAACTGCAAAAGCAGATGTCAGAATTAAGAATCCAACAGCAACCTTCCAACCCATAAATGTTCCAAGCAATATAAATACTAGCGGATCCATCAACGGGGATGAAATAACAAAGGACATAACAGCACCAAAGGGGACTTTTGCTTGTAAAAATCCGAGTGTCATCGGAACAGTAGAGCATGCACAAAAGGGCGTAATCGCTCCAAAAAGCACCCCCAAAATATTGCCCCAGATACCTTTACCTGCCATCCAGTTTTTCATTTTATCCCGGGGTATATACATGAAAACCAATGCCACAACCGTACTAATTCCAATAAACAATACAACAAGTTCTGATATTATCAATGTAAAATATTTAACTGTTTCGATAAATGTATTCAAGAACATTCCCCCCCACTTGATTGTTTACGTTTAGGCTAAATGTTTTTTCTGTTGTAATGCTTTTACCAGTACCTCCAATACATCATAAATATTTTCGATCATCTGGGGTTCCAGCTCATTTAATACATCATCGAGATAGTTAGTATATTTATCCATTATCTTTTTCATTTCTTGACTTCCTTTAACAGTGGTTGAGACACAACAGACCCTACCATCTATTGAGGAGTTTTCCCGTACGACATATCCCTTGTTTTCTAAGCGATTAATGATTCTTGTTGCCCCGCTTTTAGTAAAATTCAGTGCATTTCCTATTTCCTGAATCGAATTATCAGGATTTTCACAGACCTTTTTTAATGCCATGAATTCAACTAATGAAAGTTCTCCACAACACTCTCCATTAATGCCATGACTTCCAAAATACCAGGCTATTTCTTGCAGGTAGTTATAAATATATGGCATGTTCTTGTTTATCACTGGACTTCTCTCCTCATATAATATAGTTGACTCCAGCAACTATATTATATGTTATAATAATTGACGTTGTCAACTATCAAATTTTTTCTCATCTGTCTATTTATTTAGTTCCGCTTGTAATAACTCAATTACGCGAGCTTTATTTGGTACCTTCCCGACTAATTTAACTTCTTCGTTAATCACCAAAGCCGGCGTACTCATAACTCCATAGGCCATAATACTAGCCATATCCTCCACTTTCTCTACCTCGATAACAATACCCAGCTCGGCAACAGCCTCCCGTACTATTTTTTCAAGCTTTTTACAATTTGAACAGCCTGCTCCTAAAATCTTTGCCTTCATTTTTCAAATCCCCTTCCCATTGTAATTTTAATAAACCGTCTTTCTCAAAATTAAACCGCTTTGAGTTAAAACATAAGCAAGTATCCAAAAGCATTGAATGAATACCCAATAATAATAATCCCTATTGTTACCAAGCCTGCAAATATTCCAAGGAGCTTTGTCTTAACAACCGTTTTGAGCATGATCATTGAAGGGAGAGACAAAGCAGTGACTGCCATCATAAAGGAAAGGGCAGTACCCAAACCTACACCTTTTCCTACTAAAGCCTCAGCAATCGGAAGTGTTCCAAATATATCAGCATACATTGGCACCCCGACGAAGGTTGCTATTAGTACGGAATACCATTTATCCTGGCCAAGCACCGCGGAAATTATATTTTGTGGTATCCAGTTATGGATGGCGGCACCAATGCTAACGCCAATCAGTATATATAGCCAAACCTTTTTAATAATATCTAAAACCTGGTCTTTTGAATATTCCAGTCTGTCATGAGTAGTTAATTCATCTTGTTGAATTTCAACCACCTTATTGCTAAAAACAAAAGGTTCAACATATTCTTCAAGCTTTGCCCTACTGATAATTGTTCCCCCAATCACGGCAAGGATTAGCCCGACTATGACGTAAGCAATCGCAATTTTCCAGTTGAATATACTGGCGAGCAAAATTACTGATGCCAAATCAACGAGTGGAGAAGATATTAAGAATGAGAACGTTACGCCAATCGGAAGACCGGCACTTGTAAATCCTATAAAAAGCGGTATTGAGGAACACGAACAAAAGGGTGTGATTGTTCCCAGTAGTGCCCCCAGTATATTTGCAGATTGTCCCTTGTATCTCCCAAGTATGCTCCTTGTTCTTTCTGGCGGAAAAAAGCTTTGTACATATGAGATTGTAAAAATCAATACCGCTAACAGAATGAATATTTTTACCACATCGTATATGAAAAAGTGAATGCTGCCACCCAGTCTTTCCTGCATGTTTAGTCCAAAAACATTTTCTACTAAAAGTCTAACTAAATTAGAAAGCCACTCCATTCTAAGCAGTTGGTTGTTTAACCATTCAAATATAGACAAAGGATCATCTCCTTTACTTTCTTCTTTGCGTATTAATTTTATCCATACCACATTGGCTCAAATATTGTTCTTTATCCATAAGCCTGCTCTTATCTAGGATTAGCTTCGGGTATTCGTTTAAATTATCCATAATGTTTCTTATTGTACTTGTAAAAACGAAATTTTCGGTCTTGAGTTTATAAAATACAAATTTTTCTTTTCTTTCATCAATGACAAGATTCAAATCCCTGAGCCTCGATAGACTCTTCGATACTTTAGGCTGAGAAACATTCAGAACACCACTAATTTGACAGACACAGAGTTCTTCCTGGGCTAAAAGAATTATGATTCGCAGTCTGGTTTCATCCGATAATATTTTAAATATATTTATTAACTTGTTCATTGTCGCTTCCTTTCCAGATCGAATAATCCATTTAGATTATATATATGCACATATGTGTATATCAATATAATACTCCTTGCTAATATTATTAGCAATATGAATTTTGTTAAAAATACCCGGACAAAAGTGATAAATACATGGTCGTTTGCGTTTAGTAAATTGTAGTGCATCACCATATTATGAATTCATAATATGCATTGACATTTATCGATATAAAGATTATTATATCCATAAAAACATATCGTTAAGAATAGATATGAGGTGTTTATATCATTATAGAAAATAGCTATGAAAATAACGCCAAAGTATTTAAGGCGCTTTGCGATCCCAACCGGTTAATGATCATCGAAATGCTTCAAAGCGGCGAAAGGTGTGCCTGCGAACTTTTAGAGAATTTGAATATTGGGCAATCCACCTTATCGCACCACATGAAGATACTATGTGAATCAGGACTTATTAGCTCTCGCCGTGAAGGAAAGTGGATGTACTATTCCTTAGATATGAAGGGCTGTGAGAGAGCTAAGAATTTGCTTAATGAAATTACAAAAGTAAAAGAAGCTGTCATGGCCGGATATATAATAATAGAAAGGGACCTGGGTTCATGAAAAATGAAAATGAACAAGTAATTGAAAACAAGCAAGCTGAAATAAATTCTGGGGAACTTCCAGAAGAAAATGCTGACAATAAGAATGAAAAGGTTGGCGAAGTTATCTCTGAAAAGGACTTCACGGCTGGTAAAAAGAAATTACTAAAAATAGGTGCCGGTCCCGGTTGAAAGAGCGGTTGATAGTTGTAAAACTCCCGGTCTGGGGGTCCATAGAGACCAATCCTAACATGAATACTAGGTAATAACGACTGATAAGGTTGACATCAAAGGTATAAAAGATTAGTATTTTTTAAAAAGAAACAAAAGAGGAAATTAACCGTGGAACAGAACATACCGACAAGAGAACAAGCCTATGATCTTTTTTCCAAGTACAATAAAAATAGCAGCCTAATCATGCACGCACTGGCAGTAGAAGCTGTTATGCTTCATTTTGCTGATATTCTTGGAGAACTCGAAAAGGAAAAGTGGGGCATCATCGGGTTGTTACACGATATCGATTACGAAATGTACCCTGAACAGCACTGCCTAAAAGCCAGGGAAATACTTATGGAACACAACTGGCCCGAAGACTATATCCATGCTGTGCTAAGCCATGGCTGGGGGATATGCTGCAATGTTGAACCGCTTCATAGGATGGAGAAGATTCTATTCACAATTGATGAATTAACTGGTTTGATTGCAGCTACAGCTATGCTGCGACCAAGCAAGAGCATTCTTGATCTTGAACCTAAATCTGTTAAAAAGAAATGGAAGCAGAGAAACTTTGCTGCAGGTGTAAACCGTGAAGTCATTGAGCAGGGTGCAAAAATGCTGGATATGGAACTTGACTATATCATCGGAGAAACAATCAAAGGTATGCAAAATGTAGCTGAACGTATTGGATTAAAAGGAGAACTATAATAAGTTCTCCTTTCTGCATACGATATGTGATTTTGAAGTGTCAAATCCGCTTGAGGATTTACACATTGTTCCCGCTGCGGTAATGATCGTATTAATTATACGCCCCATCTATGGCAAATGTTGACATGTTGTCCGTAAATCGATAAAATTAATGTAATAATCTGTTTGCTGTTAAGACTTATCATTTCAAAGAAGAGGTGAGAAGATTGAACATTCGTTGGCTTGGTCATTCCTGCTTTCTGTTTACCAATCAAGAGGGGCTGACGGTTCTGACCGATCCATTTGACGAGGATGTCGGGTACCCGGTGCCCCATATCCAGACGGACATTGTCACTGTAAGCCATCACCACTTTGATCACGATTCTGTCCATGTACTTCCAGGGAAGCCTCAAATCGTCGACGGAGAAGGCCCACACAACTTTTCCGGTCTGTCGATTCAGGGCACAGCAACATTCCATGATGCCGCACAGGGCACAAAGCGGGGCAAGAATACCCTCTTTTCTTTCACAATGGATGGCGTACGCATTGTCCACCTGGGGGACCTCGGGCACCTTCTTACCCCGGATCATCTTGCAAACGTCGGAAATGTTGACATCGCCTGTGTTCCGATCGGGGGATTCTACACCATCGATGCGGAGCAAGCCTATCAGGTGGTACAGCAACTTAACCCCAAGATCGTTTTGCCCATGCACTATAAACTGAACAAAAAGATCTCGCTGCCGATTGAAGGGATCGACCGATTTCTTGCATACTTTGCTCAGATCAAAAGGGTAAAAACTCTGGACATTTTCTCTGCTTCCCTCCCTCAAATCCAGGAGGTTATCGTGTTAGAACTTTCTGCAGCCAGATAATGAATTAACCCAAAAACGTGCATTTTTAAAATGCACGTTTTTGGGTTATCCGCTCGGCAACTCCTGACATTGCCTTTATTCATGACCGCATGCCGGTTATTCTAACAAAAGATATTCAAGGAGTGTGGTTATCTGAACACATTGACATCCAAGATGTAATACGTTGCTCCGTAGAAAATTTGATATATCAAGATGTTTATTAGGGCGTCTTTAATGTTCAATTCAGCATTATTTTGTTATAATTTACATTTGTTTGCCCATTGTTTACTAACGGACTCACGCCCCATTCAAACTCATCGTCAATGACTTCGTGAAGGGACCTTTATACTACCTTTTTGTTCAAATTTGCTCCTGTGAACTGACTGTTATAAAGATCTGCATAGAAACCGTTCTGAGCAAGAAGCTCAATATGGTTACCCATCTCGATAACACTTCCTTTGTTCATAACCAGTATCAATTCTGCGTCTCTAATCGTAGAAAGTCTATGCGCAATTACAAAGCTAGTTCTTCCCAGCATAAGTTCAGTCATAGCTCTTTGAATATATACTTCTGTCCGTGAGTCAACACTACTTGTAGCTTCATCAAGAATTAAGATAGCAGGATCAGCCAGTATTGCCCGGGCAATCGTCAGAAGTTGTTTTTGACCTTGGGAAATATTGGAGGCTTCCTCATTTATAATTGTATTATAGCCATCAGGAAGAGTTTTAATGAAGTGATGAGCATGAGCAGCTCTTGCTGCTTGCATAACCTCTTCTTCCGTAGCACTTTCCCGCCCGTAAGCTATATTCTCCATGATAGTACCGTTAAATAGCCAGGTATCTTGAAGCACCATGCCGAACATACTGCGTAAGGCACCACGCTTGATATCTCTGATATCAACTCCATCTATCGTGATTTTACCAGCATTTAGTTCATAGAAACGCATCAGTAGATTAACCAGTGTCGTTTTACCCGCACCAGTTGGCCCAACGATAGCGATTGTCTGTCCCTGTCTGACATCAATATTCATGTTTCTAATTAGGGGTTCTTCTTCTTTATAGCTGAAATCTACGTTTTCAAATCTTACCTCTCCCTTAGGGAAGGCGATAACTTTGGCTTCAGCTCGATCCGGTAATTCTTCAACCTCATCCAGAAGTTCAAAGACACGCTCTGCAGAGGCTACAGTTGATTGAATAATATTAGCTATATTGGCAGTCTGAACAATTGGCATAGTGAATTGTCTGGAATACTGAATAAATGCTAGAATATCTCCAATAGTAATGATACCCCTGGTTGCAAATATACCCCCGACGACACAGATAATAACATAGCCCAGATTGCTGACGAATCTCATTAAAGGCATTATTACGCCTGATATAAACTGTGCTTTATAGCCGGCAGTATAGAGTTTTGCATTAATCGTATTAAAGGTTTCGATCGAATCACCCTCACGGCCAAAGGCCTTAACAACTTTGTGCCCGGTATACATTTCTTCAACATGCCCATTAAGTTCACCCAGTGATTTTTGCTGAGCGGCAAAGTGTCTTTGAGAGTGTTTGGCAATATTCATAGTTACCAGAACATAAAGAGGTAAGGTTAATATAACAATAAGCGTTAATAGAGGGCTAATGGATAGCATCAAAATCACAACACCAATAATTGTTACAGTAGAAGTAATCAGCTGGGTAAGACTTTGCTGGAGCGTGGTTGAGATATTATCAAAGTCGTTGGTAACACGGCTCAAAATTTCGCCATGTGTTCTGGCATCAAAGAACTTAAGAGGCAAGCGTGAAAGCTTTTCGTCAACTTGCTTACGCATATTATAAACCGTTTTTTGGGCAACTCCAGCCATAATATATTGTTGCAGATAACTGAATGCCGAACTAATAAAATATAATCCTAAAAGAATCAATACTATCCGACCAATATACGTGAAGTCCATGGTTGGAACAGGCTGATGCATCTTCAGCGCCATCATTTTGGTGCCAAAGCCTTCTGCTATTTTTGTCACCGCCTTACCCATGATTTTGGGGCCAAGAATACTAAAAATTGTGCTTAAAATTGCAAATATAAACACGGCAATAAATTTAATTCTCTGCGGCTTTAAATATCTCAGTAACCTGAAAAGTGTCCCCTTAAAATCCTTGGCCTTTACTACCGGTTTTCCGAGGGATCCTGCCGGTCCCCCTGATCTTCCACCAAAACCATTTTTGGATTTATCAACTTTACGTTCTTCACTCAAGCTAATTCCTCCTCTGAAAGCTGCGAAGCTACAATCTCACGATATACCTTACAGGTATTTAACAGTTCTTGATGCGTTCCAATGCCAGAAATCTGTCCGTCATCCAAGACAATAATTCTATCTGCATCCCAAACTGTTGAAACACTTTGAGCAATAATAATAACCGTAGCATCTGCAACTTCAGACTTAAGAGCCGCCCGTAGTTTGGCGTCCGTTTTAAAATCCAGGGCGGAAAAACTATCGTCAAAAATATAAATCTTGGATTTTCTGATTAAAGCACGAGCAATCGAGAGACGCTGCTTCTGTCCTCCGGAAACATTAGTTCCCCCTTGGGTAATAGGATGTTCAAAACCTGCTTCCATCTCTAAGACAAACTCCGTTGCTTGGGCAACCTGTGCCGCATGCATAATCTCTTCCAGAGTAGCATCTTCTTTGCCGTATTTTATATTTTCGGCAATAGTACCCGAAAAAAGTACTGTTTTTTGGGGAACATAACCTATCTTAGCCCGAAGCGTTTTCTGACTCATTTCCCGAACATCGACTCCATCAACTAAAACACTGCCACTTTCAACATCGTAGAAACGGGTAATTAGATTAATCAACGTGGATTTACCTGAACCAGTCCCTCCAATAATTGCTGTCAGTTCACCGGGTTTTGCGCTGAAAGATATATTCTTAAGAGCGGGTTGGTCTGCGCCAGGGTAGCAAAAGGAAACTTCCTTAAATTCAACAGTACCTTTCTCACTATCAGCTATTTTTGACTTTTCGGGATCAATAATGTCGAGGTCTATTTCAAGTACTTCATTGATTCTTACTGCCGAAACCTGAGCACGAGGTACCATAATAAACAACATTACCAGCATGAGTAAGGAAAATAATATTTGAGTAGCATATTGAATAAAAGCTAAAAGTGAGCCGATCTGCATAGTTCCATCTTCTATTCTAAGAGCGCCAAACCAAATAAGCGCCACAGTTGTTAAGTTCATAATCAGCATCATGCCCGGCATTAATACGGCCATGATGATATTGATCTGAATTGCGTTGTTCATAAGGTCCCTGTTGGCATCATCAAAGCGCACTCTTTCTTTTTCAATGCGATTAAAAGCACGTACGACTCTAATACCTGTAAGATTTTCTCGTAAAACAAGGTTTAATTTATCTATCTTTTCCTGCATTACCTTAAACAGGGGTAAGCCCCTTTTTAAGGTAACACCAATGATGCAAAAAAGGATTGGAATTACAACCACAAGTACCCAGGCTAACGATGTGTCCTGTCGCAAGGCCATAATAACTCCGCCAATACAAGTTAAAGGCGCAACAATCATCATACTGAGAATTAAAACTGATACTTGCTGAATTTGAGTTACATCATTGGTCGTTCTTGTAATCAGTGTGGCAGTCCCAAATTTGTCAAACTCATGCAAGGAAAAACTTTCAACTTTAGCAAAAATCTTTTCACGCAATATTTTGCCAAAGCCAACGGCTGTTTTTGAGGAAAGATAGGTGGCTACAATTGCGCATAAAGTTACTCCTGCTGCAATGAGTAACATAAAACCACCAATTTTAAGAATGTAATTAATATCTTCATTCACTAAACCTATATCAACAATATCCGCCATAAGGGTCGGTAAATAGAGGTCCAAAAGAACTTGCATAAACAGAAGTATAATCACTCCCGCTATATGTCCTGTGTATTGTTTTAGAAATCTAATTAATTTAACCACAGTTTTCTCCTCGTAATCTATCGTTAAAGGTTACTTATCAGAGTCACTCAAGAGTTTTTTAAGAGTATTAAGACCTTTATAAATAGTATTAAGGTCTTCTGAGGTACCTTGATTCATTATGTTTTCTATTCTTTCCTTAAATCTCTTCCGAAAGTGTTGATGCGCTTCCTTAAAGTGAGGGGAAATACTTACATAAACAACTCTGCGATCCTCTTCACTTCGTTCTCTGGCCACTATTCCTTGTTTTTCAAGCCGGTCAACCATTCCCGATACCGTACTATTCGGTAAACTAAGCTTACTGCTGAGTTCGGTTATCTTGATCCGATTTTCCTTACTTATGATGCCAAGTACCATACCTTGCAGCACAGTAATACCTGAATTCTCAAATACTTTACCCATACTATGCTTAAAGAGGATCATTACTTCCTGAAAAAGGCTTGCTACTTTCGTGCTATTATTAAGGTTATCCATTTCTGCCTCTACCTCCATTCCCCAAATTATTTCGTTTAAGTTGTTTCGAAGGCGTATATTTCATATACGTATATTTCATCTATGAAATATATTACTCTATAAGTTTTCAGGAGTCAAACTATAAATTTAACAGCAAAAAGAAAAGGGGATACTTTAGGGCAGCTTAATATTCACCAGAGCCTGGCGAGAAGTTTATACTTTGTTTATAAGTTGTTTAGGGAAACTTAAGATCAATGGGGTAAGATATCAATAAGGAAGCTTCTTTGGAAACGCCCACAGCTGAATCCGATGGGATACTTCTACCCAACCACCTGCATTTGCTGTTTTCAAAGAGCTATGATGCCTGACTCTATACACAAAAAGGGAGGTAGAAAACGGGAGCCGCCTTCATCCCACGATTAAAACCGCGGGCTACCGGCTACATTTTCGCAAGTATGGAAGAAGCCAAAATGATATTAGCCATAATTGTAATATTTGCAATCTTTATGGCAAACTTCCTTTACGGAGTATGGATTACTCGTCGCTAGCAGAAAAGCAAGTAAGACAACGGACCCGCTGCAGTCGATTTTTTTTATACTTTGTTTAGAGACTGTTTAGAGACTGTTTAGAGAAAATCAATACCAATAGGCTAAAATATATATTGGAAGCTTCCAAAAATACACTAAAGGGGATGAATGGATTGAAATTTAAAAAGAAAACGGCCATGCTGGTAAGTTTTACGTTAGGAACCCTGTTAGTAGCGTCGACAGCACTGGCGGACATTGTCAACAAGAGTGGGTATGACCAGTTAAAGGATGCTCTTAAAGTGACTGCCGGGCAGTGCAGCGAGAAATTTGACAGTTTTACGATGGATATCTCAGCGGTGATAAAGGATAATGAGAAAACATTGATGACCGAAAACACAATTTCTAAATATGACAGAAGTAAGGATGCCTCGGAAAGTATTTCGTCCGGAGAAAGTATACGTGGAGATAAAAACAACTCTCACACATACTCGGACAAGACTTGCAATATACGAGTTTCAGAGGGTGATCCGACCTACTACGTAACGGAGTTTACTGAACAAAGAGATATAGGAGTATTTTTTTCTAATCCTTTTAAGGAAGAGTATGCCGATGATTTTGAAAAAATCGCGGACGCTGTCATCGGGGGACTGAAAGACCATGTGGTAGTCACGGAAAATTCCGATGGCAGTCTGGGGCTGGCAGGCTCTCTGACTGAGCTGCAAATACCGTCTTTAGTCAATGCTGTGGCTTCGTTACAGATGAAACAAAAGTTTAATGGCGATCAAAATAATCCGCCACGTCTTACCGAGGATATTTTTGTCAAGGAAGTAAAAGGTACAGCGAAAATTAACAAAGACGGCGTGATGGAGAACATCTTGGGGAGCGCAGTGCTGTCCGGTAAAGATGAGCAAGGAACGGTTCATGATATAACGGTTGAGATTTTGGCTACACTATCAGACATAAACTCCACAACAGTAAATAAACCCGATCTGACTGGCAAGAAAGTAGTTAAAAACATTGCCAGGAATGAAGGTCCAGGCTATGAAATCTCTAATCCGGAAAAATTTGTCGGCAAGTTTAAAAACGACATCCTGATCGAAAAAGACAACAAGTTTGTCAAAGTCGGCGAGAGGTGTATTGAGATCACGCAGTTTGATAATCAGACGGTCACGGGGCGATATTACGAGGTGTATAAGCCGGGATTTGAAGCATACGCCACCACGCAACGCGATTTCAAATTTAATGCCCAAAAGCCTGACGAGAAGAATTTTTCAGGTTTTGATTACACTACGGAATCCGGGAGTAAGGGAAACTTATACTTTGAACAACGTGCCGGGAAAATACATTTAAGTGGCAACCCCCCTTTGCCTGCAAGTGATTTGGGCGATTTAATCTTTGATTATAATTTCAGTCCGGATCTGGAGTAAGATTATTAATAGAAGTAAATCAATAAGTAGATGGATCACTGCCGGGTATATTCCCGGCAGTCGCCTTAAATTTCAGGGAGGCATGAGATGGAAAAAATTATCGAGCTTAAGAACCTGACCAAATTATTCAAAAATGGACGGGGGATTAAGGATATTAGTCTGGACATCTTTCAAGGAGATATCTTTGGTTTTCTCGGTCCGAACGGAGCAGGGAAAACAACGGCCATGAAAATTATGACCGGACTGATGCGACCGGATTATGGGGATGTGAAAATCCTTGGCTATAGTGTGACGGAAGAGTATGAATTGGCAATGGCCAAGGTTGGCTGTCTGATCGAAATCGCAGAGTCTTACGCTTATCTTACGGCCTTTGATAATCTGAAGCAGTCGGCCAGGTACTACCCTGATGTGGATCACAAAAGGATTGATGAGGTCCTGGAGCTAACGGGAATGCTCAAATATAAAAATGAAAAGCCCAAAAAGTTTTCGCTTGGGATGAAGCAGCGCCTGGGTCTGGCAGCAGCGATATTATCCCGGCCTAAGGTCGTTATTCTTGATGAACCGCTGAATGGTCTGGATGTCGAGGGAATGATCCATATTCGCAAGCTGATTCAAAATTTAGCAGAACAGGAAAAGACCACGTTTTTCATATCCAGTCATTTGATCCATGATGTAGAGTTAACCTGCAACCGCATCGGGGTAATCTATAATGGAAAAATACTGAATGTTGATAGTACACAAAATATTTTGAGCAACTACGCGACACTGGAGAATTACTTTGTAAGTGAGGTAGAGAGAAATGGCCGTGTTTCAAGCTGCGCTGGTGAATGAAATTGAGAAACTCTATAAAAAGAAAAAGGCCTTAGTGGCCGTTTTGCTTTCTCTTGCCGTGATTGTTATCGGGCAATTGGCTATAGTTGGGGTGAGAAGTGGTTTTGGTCTGCGCGGGGCGGGAAGTGTGGAGTTTCCCTTACTCGTATTGGCGGTGGTTGTCAACAGCATCCTGCCGCTTTTTACGGCCTTAGTCGCCATTGATAGTTTCTCAGGGGAGTTTTCTCAGAATAGTATGCGCATCACCTTAACTCGACCGGTGAGCCGTTTAAAGATCTTTTCCGCTAAGATCGCGGCTGTTATTATTTTCATCTTGGCCACGCTTTTATTATTACTGATTTTGTCATTATTGGCCGGGTTTATCTTTAATACTAATTCAGCAAGCTTGGGTTCCTTGGTCAGGATGGTGATCTCCTATTTCGTCAGCTTGTTCCCGATGATTGTTTTGGCTTTAGGTATTGTCCTTTTAGCGAATCTTTTAAAGAGTGGGATATCCGTTTTTTTCGTATCCGTCCTGGTATTTATTTTCTTAAGTGTCCTCGGGGTGGTCTTTTCGCAGTATTCCAGCTTATTGATAACGACGCAACTTAACTGGTTTAATTTATTTCTGGTAAACTCTTTTCCACTTGAAAAAGTTGTGAGGCAATTTCTGCTCATGCTGGGATCTGGTATAATGTTATTTACAGCAGGGTTTTACCTATTTGATAAAAAGGAATTCTAAGGGTGACGTTATGAACCTCAAAAAACGTTTGATTTTAGCCAATGCCTCAACAGTGATTATCCCTATGTTGATTACTGTGCTTATCGCTTTGGCTTCTCTTTATGTTTTCGGCAAATTGTTGGGTATGGATCTGTCATTCGAAAATTATCAAAAGCTATCCCAAATCAAGTTTGAGCTCCTGTATAGTGAAAGGAATATTTTGCATCACACTCCGGAGGTTATAGAGGAAGAAAGCTTTCAAAAGCATCTCCAGGAACAACTCGCCGAAATTAATGGGGAGCTTATATTGATTAAGGATGAAGAGGTTATTTACTCGTCGCGCAATTTCAGTAAGATAGATGTGGCCAAGTCTTTGGAAGCAGGAAAGATGAAGGTGGGAAGAGAACCTGTCCTCATCGGAGAAGTATCATATACTATTCAATTGATTGAGCTTAGGTTAAAGGATGGCACTCCGGGGAAAGTGCTGCTCCTGGCGCCGATGGGTCGCTCGGTAACAAATTTAACAGTTTTTCTGGTGTTAATCGGTGTTTCTTTTCTCCTGGCCTTTCTGGTGACAAATATCGTTATTTCCTATCAATTTTCGCGTAGTATTTTACAGCCGCTTCATAATTTACAAACTGCGGCTGCGGAAATTAGCCGAGGAAATCTTGATCACCCTATTGTTGAAGAAGGAGATCAAGAGATTCAAGCGTTGTGCCGTGATCTTGAACTAATGCGCCTCAAGCTAAAAGACTCCGTGCACACACAACTGAAGTATGAAGATAATCGTAAAATGCTTATTTCCAGTATTTCGCATGACTTAAAAACACCTGTGACCTCAATTAAGGGCTACATAGAGGGGATCCTGGACGGAATAGCGGATACTCCTGACAAAAAGAAGCGCTATTTAGAAACCATAGCTTTAAAGGCTTACCAAGTCGACCAAATGATTGATGACTTACTCCTTTATGCCAAACTGGATTTAAAGCAGCTTCCCTACGAGTTTGAGAAAACCGACCTTGAGGAGTATCTTTTGCTCTGTTTATTAGAGAGTGAATCAGAATTGGACAGCAGTCGGATCAAGATCTCGCTTCATAATGAGTTGGTTCAAAAACAACATGTCTTGTTGGATCGGGAGAGAATGAAACGAGTGATTATGAATATTCTGGATAATTCTCGCAAATACATGGATAAAGATCAGGGCGAAATTAAAATTCATTTAAGAGAAACATCAACCAGTCTAATTATTGAACTGCGTGACAACGGTTCGGGGATCAACGAAGGGGATTTACCGCACATTTTTGATCGCTTCTACCGTTCAGATGCGGCTCGCAGTAAAGGCAGCGGTCTGGGGCTGGCGATAGCAAAGCAAATCATAGAAGGTCATAATGGTAGAGTATGGGCTGTTAGTCACGGGGAGGAGGGGACCAGTATCATGATCTCGTTAAGTAAAGCATGATAACTGGTCAAAGAAATGAAAAAGAAGATCTTGATTATTGAAGATGATCTCAGCATTGCTGAATTACAGAAAGACTATCTTGCAGTCGCCGGTTTCGATGTTAACGTGTGCGCTAACGGCCTGGAGGGCTTAAAAATACTTCAGGAAAACGAAGTTGACCTTCTTATTTTAGATATCATGCTCCCGGGGATAGATGGGTTAGAAATCCTGCAATGCATGAAGGAAGACAAAGATATTCCGGTGCTCTTAGTTTCAGCCAAAAAGGAAGAAATTGATAAGATAAAGGGACTAAGCCTGGGTGCCGATGATTACATTACAAAACCCTTTAGTCCAGGCGAACTGGTCGCCAGGGTAAAAACTCATCTGGAGAATTATGAGAGGCTAAAACAGCGCTTTGGCGAAGGGGCTAAGAAGGGGAACGTCTTGACAATCCGTGGCCTTAAAATAGAAAAAGACTCCCATCGAGTCTTTGTGCGTGGGCAGGAAGTAAGTTTGGCACAGAAAGAATTTGGCTTACTCTTGTACTTAGCCCAAAATCCGAACAGAGTCTTCGGGCGTGAGGAATTATTCGAACGAGTCTGGGGGCTGGACGCTTTAGGAGACTCCGCCACCGTTACTGTACATATCGCTCGACTGCGCGAGAAAATCGAAAGTGAACCATCTAATCCCCAATACGTAGAAACGGTTTGGGGAGCAGGGTATCGCTTTAGGGTATAGCTTGCTTTATGCTAATTATAATTATAAAAAGCCAAATCCATAATAACTCCCCAATGATTTTACCCGCACATTTCCTGACGGGTGTGGAAATAATCAATCATCCCTCAATGGATAATTATATGTACATAACTTATAAACAAAGTATAACCTATTCGCTGCATATCTTCTGTGAAACATGAAAATGCCCCATGAAAATCCATGGGGCATCACAGCGCTTAGCAGCATAGGAGTAATTGTTCTCGCTATACAGAATAAAGCAATTAACTCAGGAATCTACATCGCCTTTTCCAAAATTTCAGCAATATCTAAAGCCTTGATCTGCTCACCGGCTTCACGTGCGGCAATTCCGTCAGCAATCATCGTGAGGCAGAACGGGCAAGCAGTACCGACCATATCAACATTGATCGCGATAGCTTCGTCCGTACGCATTTCATTAATACGCTGCCCTTCGTTTTCTTCAAGCCACATCCGACCGCCACCGGCACCACAGCAGAAACTCTTCGTACCTGTATGGGCCATTTCCCTAATTTCTAAGCCCACAGTCTTGAGCAATTCACGTGGTTGAGCGTAAATCTCATTATAGCGACCCAAATAACAAGAATCGTGGTAAGTGACCGATTTCCCGCCGCTTTGAGAGAGCTTAAGCTTGCCTGATTTGACTAGATCGGAAAGGAATACCGCATGGTGAATAACTTCAAAATCTCCGCCCAACTGTGGATACTCATTCTTCAGGAAATTAAAACAGTGCGGACATTGAGCAATGATCTTCTTGACTCCATAGCCTTTCATGACTTCGATGTTTTCTGTAGCCAAGGTGTAGAATAAATATTCATTCCCTAATTTACGAGCAGAGTCGCCGCAGCATTTCTCTTCATTTCCCAAGATAGCGAAATGAACTCCTGCCGCTTGGAGCAGCTTAACCAGGGCAGCGGAGACTTTTTGATTGCGTGCATCGAAGGAGCCTGAACAGCCGGGCCAATACAAATACTCTGCCTCAGGATCTTCTTCGAAGGTTTTAACGCCAAGGGACGTCAGGAAATCGGCACGAGTGCTCCAACCAATACCCCATGGGTTACCGTTATTCTCCATGTTTTTGAAGGCCAATTGAGCTTCCGAAGGGAACCTGGTTTCCATAAGCACCAGATTGCGGCGCATATCAATAGTCTTATCGACATGTTCCACAAAAATAGGACATTGTTGTTCACATGAACGGCACGTCGTACAAGCCCAAAGGTCTTCTTCTTCAATCACTTCGCCGATAAGCGCCCGACCGGTCCACTCTTCAGCTTCGCTTGCCGCAGCAGCTTCAGTATCAGCATCCGCATCCGCAACCTGAATATTTCTTGGCAATTTTCCTTCAGCAACTGCAAGAGCTGTTTCCTGCATAAGAACCTTCATGTCCTGAATAATTCTTTTTGGGCTGAGATGCTTGCCACTCAAGTAGGCAGGACAGTTATTCTGACATCGTCCACAACGAACGCAGGCGTCCGAATTAAACCATGTTTTCCAGGAAAACTCCCGCACTTGGCTTTTCCCAAAAGTTTCGAGACTCTCATCTTCAAAGTCAATCGGCTCGGGAATCCCAATCGGTCCACGTTTGCGCATGAATTGATTGGCCAAACCAAGAAAGATGTGGAAAAATTTGGAATATGGAATATAAGCAATAAAGCCCATCGCGACCAACATATGGAACCACCAGAGAAAAGCATGCAGTGACAAAATTTGCGCTTCATTAAAATTAGCCGTAAGAAAAGCTGCTATCCACTGCCCAACAAAAGTAAACCCAGCCCACGGATCCGGTATTGAAGCAATCCGCGCGCCTTGAATAAGAAAGCCGGTAAATAAGATCGTAAATAAGAGAGCAAGGGCAATACCATCCTCCGGTTTATTATCTAAACAATCCGGTTTGAGGATATAACGCCTATAGGCTGCAACCAAAATCGCAATCAAAGCAAGGAGTCCGAAGATACTCGTTGTTAACTTAATAAAAAGATAAAGATAGCCATTAAAAATGTGTATCCCAAGATCCATGTCTAAAACAATTATTGCTGTTGCAAAAAAGAAAAATACAAACCCTAAAAAAATTCCCAAGTGTATTAATCCGGGAAACTTCTCTTTGAGAATCCGCTTGTGGAATATGCCGTAAATTAACATGTCTACGATTCCTTGACCAACACTTTCAGTACGGTTTTCAGGTTGCCCTAATTTCCACAATTGTACGTGTTTATATATACCATAACCACAGATAACAAGCGCAATAATCATGGGTATATAAACCAGTTCCCTGGCCCCATGGATAGTATTCCAAAATAGAGGCCGCGTTGCGATTGTGTAATCCATTCGTTTTTCTCCTTGTCCTATTAGCGAAGCGCCTTTGGATGGCGCTTCGCTAAATGTTATTTATTATTCACTGACTAGTTTTTTGAACTCTTGGGTTAAGATGGGTACAACTTCAAAAAGGTCACCAACAATACCATAATCTGCGACATTAAAAATATTTGCTTCGGGGTCTTTGTTAATAGCAACAATAAACTTTGATGATCCCATGCCGGCGAGATGTTGGATTGCTCCGGAAATTCCGCAAGCAATATAAAGAGTTGGCGCAACCGTTTTTCCGGTTTGCCCA
This sequence comes from Desulfosporosinus sp. Tol-M2, assembly GCF_059735615.1. Classification (NCBI taxonomy): domain Bacteria; kingdom Bacillati; phylum Bacillota; class Clostridia; order Eubacteriales; family Desulfitobacteriaceae; genus Desulfosporosinus; species Desulfosporosinus sp. Tol-M2. Next base: position 34,486 of record NZ_JCAIJG010000036.1, on the reverse strand, counting down.
ACCTGGAACTTCTGCTCTTTCCACCCGGAATCTACTGCAGCCCGTGAAGCTCCAACTGCTGCGCCGACGACATCGGCAAGCTCTTCCAAAATTACATAATTTTCCGGGCCCTTCATGCCGCGTCCGCCGGAGACAATAATGTTAGCTTCTGTAAGGTCTGGACGCGCCGAAGCGGCAATAACAACTTCCTTAACAACAGCACGGAGGTCAGCGGCATCGATATCCGCAGTTTCCTTGACAACTTCTGCCTGGCGAGAAGCATCAGGTGCCTCTGCAGCGAAGGTATTGGGTCGAATCGTGGCCAGAATCGGCCGAACACTCGAGGAAACATGAGCGAAAGCTTTACCTGCATAAATAGGACGTTTGAAATTCACGAAGTTATTCGGGTCCATTTCCATTCCCGTGCAATCTGAGGCTAAACCGACGCCCAGACGATGAGCTAATCGTGGAGCAAGATCTTTTCCGATGGCCGTATTACCTATCAATACTACCTGCGGCTCTTCTTTACGGATAAGTTTGTTAAGCACAGAAGTAAAAGCACCGGTCGAATATTCAGCTAATTTCTCATCATCAATGAGGATGACTTTGTCCGCTCCGGAAGCGGCAACAGTCGCTGCGAGTCCTTCAATACCCTTACCAAGTACAACGGCTACCAAGTTTTCGCCTGTTTCATTGGCTAACTTTCGCCCTTGGCTGAGAAGTTCTAAGGATACTTTACGAATCTGTAAGTCACGTTGCTCGACAATAATAAAAATCCCTTTTGCCATTTCTCTAATTCCTCCTTTTACAAAACCTTAGCTTCTTCACGCAAGAGACGTGCAAGTTCCTGAGCAGCTTGTGCAGCTTCACCGGGAATTACCTGCCCAGCTTTGCGAGCAGTAGGTAAACTAAATTTATCCACGTTCATTTTCGGAGCTATATCACCGAATCCAAGATCAGCAAGCTTCATAGTTTTTAACGGTTTTTTCTTGGCTTTCATAATTCCCGCAACAGAAGGATAACGAGGTTCATTTAGACCTTTTTGGGCAGTTATAACAACCGGTAAGCCGACTTCAATAACCTCTGTTCCGCCGTCAATTTCACGGGTCACAGTCGCTTGGGTTCCATTAACGTCAAGTTTAAGAACACTGCTGACCGAAGGAATATTTAAGCTTTCTGCTATACGAACAGCGACTTGACTGGACCCATCGTCAATTGCAATACGGCCTGCCAGGATAATGTCATACGGTATATCGGAAACCGCTTTAGCCAGGACCTCAGCATTGTTCCATTCATCAGAATTATCCAGTGCCGGATCACTAACAAGGACGCCTTTATCAGCCCCCATCGCCAAGGCGGTGCGTATGGCTTCTTGAGCACGTGCCCCCCCCAAACTGACAACAGTAACTTCGCCGCCTAATTTTTCTTTCAGTTTAAGCCCCTCTTCGATAGCGAATTCATCGTATGGGTTGATAATCAAATTCACCCCATTGGCGTCAATTTTACCGCTACCATCCAGTACAATTTTAGCCTCGGTATCAAATGTTTGTTTGATAAAAACTACGATGTTCATGCTTTCTCCTCCTAACTTTTCCTAGTCTGCTCAAAAGACATTTAATGAGAAAATCTATCTTGGACACCTCCCTGAAAACCAAGGAATTGGTATCTCCATGTAACCAGCCCATAAATCAGCTAGCTGCAGATAGCTACCAGTTCTGCACCTGGAACAGCTTTAAGAAGTTCCCTTGGAGCATCGTAGCCCTCAATATGACGGCCCAGGTAGCAAAGATCATGAAATTCGACTTTTTTCGTCAGTTATCCTGCTATGAAAAGCTTGCTTCCTTAACGAAGGGAACGTTTCTCCTGCCCCCCTGACCAAGGGTTACCGTTCGCCTGAAAGCCTCCCACTTTTGGACAACTTATCCTACATAAGACTAACATTAAATTCTTATTGAGTCAATATTCATAATTAGAAAATATCGTAAAGCAGACTTAATTTTCGATAAATTTCATTGGCATATTATGTCATAATTGCTAATTATATTTTCCCCTGCAGCAACCGGCTTTTTTGGTGTAAATCAATTAGTTAGGATTAGGAATTTAAGAATGCAGCCGATAGCTATAAGAGCGGAGAAAACAAACGTGCATCGGATTCTTTAATACGGTTTGATAACGGACGCAATTTGTACTCTTCCAACTTAAGTTCTTTACTGTCGGCAAGATCTTGATGGGAGTCTTGTTCCGGGCGAAGTGCAAATGCACAATCATCTTATTCTTGGGTCAACTATTTTTCCTTGGTACATCTCCTTATGGTTAATGCTTATTTCGAACATGCCTGCCAGCCTTTTTATATAAGGAGCCTCTTTGAAGTTCACAATGGATATAGCTGTACCGCTTTCTCCAGCCCTGCCTGTTCTTCCCACCCGATGAAGATAAAGCCCCGGATCTTCAGGTAGATCGAGATTAAAGATATGGGTGATCCCTTTGATATCCAGCCCTCTGGCAGCCAGGTCCGAAGCCACCAGCAAGCTTATCTTTCCACTTTTAAATTTATCCATCGCTTTCCTGCGGTTAATCTTGCTCGCCCCTCCGTAGATACCTTCTGCTTCCAAGCCGTGAAATTTAAGTTTTTCCACCGTTTTTTCAATTTCTTCACTTTTATTAATAAAGATTACCGCCCGTGGGGGGATAATCATCCGAACCAGCTTTCTGAGAACTTCAATTTTATCTCTTTGTTCAGCTAAAAAATACATATGCGAAATGGTCGTGGCAATCATGATCTTATCCGTAACCCGAACAACTTCCGGATTTTTTAAGAGTTCCGAAGCCTGTTGCAAGGTAACTGGGGGTAAGGTTGCCGAAAATAATAAAAGCTGTGTCCTACTTAATGTTGTCTTGATAACCGCCTTAACAGTCTGTGAATTATTTTCATCAAGTAAACGATCCGCCTCATCAAGAACCATCGTCTTGATTGTTTGTGATGAGATTTTCTTCTTTTGGATGAGCTCAAGGATTCGACCGCTGGAACCCACAATAATATGCGGTTTTTCCTTTAGTTTTTCTATTTGCCGCGTGATATTTACATTCCCTATGATTGCCGCCGATGTAACTGCTAAACCAGAATTACAAGCCAAAATTTCAATTACTCGTTGAATCTGGATAGCCAGTTCATGCGTCGGAGTAAGAATCATAGCTTGCGTTTCTCTCTTCAAAGTATCAATCTTCTGAAAAATCGGGAGAAGATAGGCCAGTGTTTTACCAGTACCCGATTCCGATTGCCCCACAACATCCCGAGTTTCCAGGATAAAAGGGATCGTTTGTACTTGGATCGCTGTAGGCTCCACGATACCTTCCCGTTTCAAAGCTGCAACTAAAGATTCGTCGAGTCCGAATTGGTCAAATGCTGTTTGCATTGCTTATCTCCATCCTTCTCCCAAACTCATTCTTTCCAAAACTCAAATTTCAATTTTGCTTCGGTTGGATCTTCCCAAATCAAATAAGCTGAGAATGTTTTGCCGGATTTAGATTTAAAGCCTTTAATCAGTGGAGTTTTCCCTTTCTTCAGAAGGCTTTTTATCTGATTCGGAGAAAGCGACTTTCCACAAATTGGAGTTTTCCATATTACAAAGCGGCATCCTTCCCGCCAATTACCGCAGCCAAACCCCTTCTGCCCTTCGATCACCTCTCCGCCGCACTTAGGACAGGTCCCCAACACTTTAACCTGTTCCTCTGAGGCAGTATCCTGTGTCTGATCACCATTCTCGCCCGCTTTTTTGACCGGCTTCTTCTTGTTAGTTGATCCTTGAGCTTTTTTTGAAGGTGCCTGAGCTAAAGGGGTTTTACCGTGGTTGTGTTCAAAGGACCGTAGTTCCCCAATTATCCGACCAATGGCCTCCTCTACGTCCGCCATATATTGTTCGATCGTCAATTCTCCTTTTTCGACTTTAGAAAGATTAAACTCCATCTGGCCTGTCATTTCCGCACTGATCAGGAGTTGGGCCTGAGGGAGCTTTTCCTTGATCAGACGAATGAGTTCAGAGCCTTTCGCTGTGGGTTTCAGGGTCCTTTGCTCCTGAAGGATGTACCCCCTGTCTATAAGACTTTCGATAATAGCCGGTCGGGTCGCCACCGTGCCCAACCCTTTCCCTTTCAATTGTTGGCGCAGCAGCTCATCATCAATCTGTTTGCCTGCGCCTTCCATGGCTTTCAGAAGGTCTCCCTGGGTAAAGCGCTTGGGTGGTTTGGTGGCCTTTTCTTCGCAAAAAACACGCTCCGTCCGCACATTCTCTCCCTTACTCAAGGGCGGAAGAACTGCGTTCTCCTCATCTGCCTGCTCACGGTCATCCTTCTTCCTGGTTTTACGGACAACCCCATCCTCAGTTTCATCCTGGCCGTACACTATCTTCCAGCCTGGACTCAGCAGGACCTTACCTTTTGTGCGAAAGGATTCACCCTCAATCTCAGTGACCACATCGGTCTGGTGATACCGAGCAGGAGGAAACCAAACGGCCAGGAAACGGCGAACGATCAAGTCATATAGTTTCTGTTCCTCACTCGTTAGTCTCTCAATAGCGACTTTCTCTGTGGTCGGAATGATAGCATGATGGGCAGTGATCGTATTGATCACGCGTTTACCTTTAGGCACCCCCAATAGACCTGCTTCATCCACCAGATTCGTGTAGGGTTCTTGACGAACTGCCTGCAGATGTTCAGGCAGCTTCGGCGCAAGATCCTCCGCTAAGTAGGCACAATCAGTACGAGGATAGGTAATCGCCTTTTTCTCATAGAGAGACTGGGCCAATTGGAGAACTTTTTCCGCGCTCAACCCGTGTTTTTTGGAGGCTGCTATCGTCAGAGAGGTCAAATCAAAAAGTAGCGGGGCTGGTTCCTGCACATCTTTTTGCTCCATTTTTGTGATTATTCCTGATTTACCCTGCGTTTTCCCCACGATAGCTTCGGCGTCTTGCCTACTCGTAATCCGTTTAGATTCTTCACCGGGATCAAACCACTTCCCTGGATATTCTCCCGTGGTTGTCCAAAACTCAGCCCGCACTTCAAAGTAAGGTTGGGCAACAAAACGTTCAATCTCCCATTCTCTCTCTGCAATCAGAGCCAGGGTCGGGGTCTGCACCCTCCCAATCGAAATGACATTAGGCTTTTTTCGGACAGCATCAAAGCTCCCAAACAAGGCTGTAAACCCTTCCGTCAGATTCATGCCGAAATCCCAGTCCGCAAATGCTCGTCCGTGCCCTGCTGCCGCCAGTCCAGCCACTGATTCTGCAGAACGAAGACACTTCAAACCTTCCCGTATCGCCGCGGTTGTCAATGAGGAAATCCACAGCCTGGACAAGGGTTTACTGCACTTGGCAGCGTCCCAAACTTCCTGAAAAAGTAACTGTCCTTCACGATCAGCGTCCGTTCCACAAATAACTTCTTCGATTTCCGTTGACTTTAACCAGCGTTGAATCACTTGATATTGTTTAAGCGCCCCGGATTTAACCACCCGGCGAAATACGTTTAAGCCGGGTAAAACCGGCAAACGGTTTAAACTCCAACGCTTCCCCACCCGCTCAAGGTCCATATACGCTTCCGGGCGCTCCAGCTCTAAAAGGTGGCCGTAGCACCATGTGATCACATATTGCTCATTTTCCAGGTACCCGTCCTTTTTACCCCGAACTCCTAAGGCCGCGCCATATTCACGAGCTTGAGACGGCTTTTCAGCTACTATAAGTGTCTTTCCCATGCCTTGGCCTCCATTTTTCTCAATTTCGCAGTAGACCGGCGCGTACTTTTCCACCTGGAATAATAACTATGGATCAGTACTTAACTACGATAATTCGATCGGAGTTTGCATATATATGAATACCTATATAATAAAACAAGGGGGTATTTCTTATGTTATCAAATGAAGAGTATATTCGACAATCCCTTGAACTTAACCTTTTCTTTATGCGGATCATGAAAGAACATGCTTTTTTCCTGGAAGCGGCCTTCAGTCCCAAGGATCAATCCCTGGCCCAGCAGGCCGATGCCCTTAGGTGTGAATTGACTACGTTACTCGCGGAAACCATAATGCTTGCCGATGGGGTTATCAGTCCTGAAGTTTTTTCCTCAGGGGAAATAGTAACAAATTTCACCTGTGATGCCGAACGAGCTACAGAATTCTATACCGGCATCCAGCTTGACACGGAACTGACTAATATGGAACTCTCTTTAGATAGAAATCCAGCCCCAAGCTCCTTGTTAGTCGATCAGATATCAGCCCTGAACCAAAAGGCGATAACGGCAGTGACCGTCTTGGCTGACTACAAATCCCAGCTCCTTCAAGACATCTTAAGCTGCAAAATTTTTACGTTTAATTACCCCTTGCTGGTCAGACATATTCTGCGGGAAGCGCATTTATATTTAAAGACACTGCATCAGTTACAAACCCGCCAAGAAGTAAATATCATCGAGGATATCATCGCGCAAGAGAAATTTTGGAATCGTCAAATGGCTGAACATGCAAAATTTATCAGAGGTTTGTTAGACCCCACTGAAGATGCCCTTTTTGATACGGCCAACCGTTACGGGAAAGTATTCGATGCGCTCTCTGAGCAGGCCATGACAATGACAGAACAGACGACTATCTTACCACAACTCAGCAGTAAAACCTACAAGGCTACAGTTGGTCTCAGAGATTTTAAGAGAGCGGGTACTGAAGGTTTAATCCAATGTAAAATTAAAGCAATTATCGTGCCCTTGTTAGGGGATCATGTACTCCGGGAAGCAAACCATTATCTGAGACTACTCCACAAGTTTAACAGACGGTTACAGTAACCCTCCGCCATATTATATTCAACAATCTGACATTTTATAGGCTGTGGACCTTATTCACAAGATTCACAAGAGTGCTGGCCCTCCAATGTTTAAGAATTTGATGAGCAAAATATTTAATGCGTTGGTAGAGAAGATTATAATATTCTCATCAACGCATATTTTTTATGATTCAACTATCCCCGGCTGTTTGTTCCACAAACAGGTTCAAATCTGCTCTGCTTGTCCGGGCAAGCCGATTCCTTGCTCCCGATAGATTTGTGAATTTTCGGCATATAAGACAGGCCCCAATTCGACTACTCTCAAAGACTCACCGGAAATTTCCTTTTTAACTTGAGCCGGTGCCCCGACAGCCACATGACGAGCCGGTATTTCACAGTTGTGCAGTACCAAACTCAACGCGGCAACCATCGCTTTTTCGCCAACGACAGCATTATCCAGGACTACGGAATTAATCCCGATAAAGCAACCCTTTTTAAGCGTACAACCGTGTACCACTGCCCCGTGCCCGACAAGCACATCAGATTCGATGATCGTTTTCCCGCCCGGCGCGACATGGATCACCACATTATCTTGAATACTGGCACGGGCCCCGATATGAATCGAGCCGTTATCACCACGGATTTGCGCCCCAAACCAAATGTTGGCCCCTGCTTCCACCTCTACATCGCCAATTATCGTAGCATTTGGCGCAATAAAAGCATCCGGATGAATTTTAGGCGTTTTTCCATTTAGTGTAACTATCATCTTTGCATATCATCCCTCTTACTTCATATAGTGCTTCGACTAGTGCTTCGACAAATTTTCTTTTTTCCTTGTTTGCTTATACAACTCATACCTTTGCCTCACGAGACAACACCCATGCCGAACAGACAACTGCAAAGGGCAAACCACTGTGGTTGATCCTCACTCTTTTCGTCCATTAACTTCGGCTTGCATAATTCTGCGATTCCTAAACCCAATTTTCGATAATTCACCAAGATAAATAAATAGCCCCTTGTTCCTAATTTCTTTTAGTATAGCATAACCCCTGAAGTTTCACACTCGATAAATTGGCCAAAAATTCAGCCTAAAAAGGTCCAAAATATAGTATAAATCCGTATGAACAATGATTATTATTAATGAACTGATTTTGCAGTAGAACTAGGCACGTTGAACATAGTTTCCTGTCCTGGTATCAATGATCAGCACATCCCCTTCATTAACAAAGAAAGGAACTTGTACCACCGCACCGGTTTCCAAAGTTGCGGGTTTTGAGCCGCCGGTCGCCGTATCCCCTTTTACGCCCGGTTCGGTAGCGGCAACGACAAGTTGGACAGTATTTGGCACATCGGCGCCGATAACCTGGGTATCAAAAAAGAGTACCCCTAAGGTCATATTTTCTTTCAGCCACTTAACCCCGTCCCCAATTTGCTCCGCCGTCAGAGATATTTGTTCATAAGTTTCCTTGTCCATAACTACGAAGTGTTCTCCGTCTTTATAAAGGTAATCCATATCCCGGCGCTCAACGTGGGCCTTCGCTACCTTTTCTCCGGCATTAAACTTCCGTTCTATAACTCCGCCCGTTTTCACGTTTTTCAACTTAGTGCGGACAAAGGCCGCCCCTTTACCCGGTTTAACATGTTGGAAATCAACCACCGAAAAAACATCACCGTCTATTTGTATTGTTACACCTGTCTTAAAATCGTTTGTAGATATCATAAATGCCTTTTTCCCCCTAATATTCTAGTCTGGTTTACTTCTCCCTTCTAATGTCAAATCCTTAGAAGGGCCTTTTGCTTCACTCAAGGATAATGAGTTCTTTTGGTGCTTGTGTCAAGACTTCGCAACCATTTTCGGTCACTAAAACAATGTCTTCAATCCTGACGCCGCCCCAATCCGGGATATAAATGCCCGGTTCAATAGTAATGACCATGTCCGGTTCAAGCACGCGCTCTTCCCGCATATTCAGGCTTGGTCCCTCATGAATATTCAACCCCACGGAGTGTCCCAAGCCATGTCCAAAGTAAGCGCCATAGCCGGCCTCTTCAATGATTTTCCGGGCTGCCGCATCTACTTCTTTTCCGGTTCGTCCCGGTGCGACCGCTGCAATCCCTGCCCGCTGGGCTGCCAGGACGACCTCATAAACTTCCCGGTGCTTGTCCTCCGGTTCGCCCAAAAACACTGTCCGTGTTATATCGGAGCAGTAGCCCTGATAGACTGCTCCGAAATCCATCATCAGGAACTCGCCTAACCGAATCTTCTTTGAACTGGCCGTGCCGTGGGGTAAGCCCGAACGGACGCCCGAAGCCACGATAAATTCAAAAGAACCTCCACTTGCCCCAGCCCGGCGCATGGAATATTCCAAGTCAATCCCAATCTCCTCTTCCGTCTGACCTATTTCAATCGACTTTAAGACGCTAGCAAAAGCGTCATCGGCAATTGCTACGGCCCTACGAAGTATCTTAATCTCCGTCTGATCCTTTACTGAGCGCAAATCATTAACAAGATTGGGTAGAGAATGAAGTTCCGCTTGTGGGAAGGCATTCTTTAGTTTCCCGAAGTTCTCATAGGTGACAAAGTCTCCTTCAAAGCCAACCCGCTGAGCTTGTCGCCCGGTTTCCGCTAACGATATAAAGTGGTTATATCCCGTCTTAATGATTTCAAATCCAGGAGCCTCACCTTTTGCCTGTTCTATGTAACGGAAATCCGTCAGCAGGAAGGCCTTTTCTGTGGTGATATACAGGGTTGCTTCCCCACCTGTAAACCCGCTCAGATACCGTCCATTCTCCGGGCGAATAACCACATAAGCATCAACTCTTTCTTTGTGCATCTGTTGACGCATTCGTTGTAACCGACTAATGATGCACCCCTCCTTTGCGAGATTCGAAGTTCGAGGTTCGTGGTTTGTGGTTTGTGGTTTGTGGTCCATATTCCATGGTTTGCATATCGCACATCGTACTTCGCACATCGCATATTGAACATCAAATTTAGGCCTTTTCGCGTCGTTTTTGGTAAGCAATGGCATAACGCATCGCTAAAACATAACCGTCTGCTCCCAGGCCTGATACTTGTCCGATACAGACCGGGGCAATAACAGAATTGGCTCGAAATGCTTCACGCGCATGAATGTTTGAAAGATGAACCTCTATTGTCGGAACCCTTACCGCACTGATGGCATCACGAATTGCATAACTTGTATGCGTCCAAGCCCCTGGATTGAGAATTAAAAAATCATTCGGGGTTAAAGCTTGTATCCAATTCAGAAGCTCCCCCTCGTGATTCGTTTGCCGGCATTCCGCGTTAATCCCCGCCTGATTCGCTGTTGCTAACACTTCCTGATTAATCTCCGCCAAGGTACGCGACCCGTAATGTTCCGGTTCACGCAGTCCTAACAAGTTTAAATTAGGACCATGAAATATCCATATTCCAGTCAAATTATCACTTCCTCATTACACCCGAAATTTTATCACAATTTCATCCGCTAGCATAGTTTTTTTAAGTTCACGTTTAAGACTGTCTCAAACTTCAAACCTCCGTTGTCCGGAGGTTTTGCACTCAATGTTTATTAAACGGAAACGTCATACGCCAACGTGGTTGCTCAGGTTCCTGTACAAGCCCTTGAGACTGCTCCTGTACCGGTTGTGCTCCCTGACCATATTGAGAAGATGGCCGTTGGGGCACTTGCTGCGCTTGGATTTGGGCTTGCCCCGCCGGTTTAGCCTGCCCCACGGTAACCCCTTCACCGCTCATTAAACGAGGGGAGAGCACAACATTCAAATTACTGAGCATAATTTGCACTTCAGATGGTCCGCCTTCCCCTGCCGGCTGGTTTTTATGGATTTCGGTACGCGGCAGAATAAAGTGAATTTCGTGGGGAACTTTGGGTTCACCGATGCGTCGAAGACGAAAACGAACTCCCTCGACTTCCATTTCAACTTGATCAAGATACTCCCCTGCAAACTCTTGTCCATGATCCACACGGATTTCTGCATATTGGGCTTGCCCTTTTGTGGGTCCTTGGAAATCCGGAAGAACTATTTTCTGTCCGACTTGAAGCTTAAGTGGATCTACATAGGGGTTAACCTGTAGAAAATCATCACAAGTCCCTCCCCAGCGCTGTGCCAAGCTATAAAAAGAATCCCCGGGTTGAATGCAGTATTCCTTATCCACCATACACTCCTCCTCTCCTTAGCCTATGGAGAAAGGAGAATGTCTCGTTCCAATAATTACCTATTAACTTTACTCCCCCGTACAGAAATAAATCTGGAGAAGCGCTTCTCCGCCTTCGGCCTCCAAAACCACTTCCTGAAGATGAATGCTTCCCTCCTGTGTTTCCTCAAGTGCTTTGAGTGATGTGACAATTCCCTCCCAGTTGCCATGTAAATGAAAGCGAACTAAACCGTAATCCAAACTTGCTGCATTGCCAGTTTCTCGCCGCTCACCAAACCTTTCAACATTTAAGGCAACCACATCCACACCTTCTTTAACAAACGCAGCACGACACTGCTCTATAAGGTCAGGTAACTGGTCCATTGTGGGAATAGTGGCCGCCTTGGTATCCGTTTTGGTGTTTGTAGCACCCGTCTTCAATACATTTTGCCAATAGTTCTCTTCCTTTTGTAATGACCGCAATTGAAGGTAAGCCGGTTGCCAGAGCAACAGAAATCCCAAGACCGTAGCGAGCAAAAACGCCCCGGTTATTCCCTTCACCCTGCGCAGTGAGAGATGCTGAAATATAGGGATTGCAGAAGGTTTTTCCAAGTGTTTAATATTAATTTCACTTGAGAAATAAGCCATGGTTTATCCTCCCTCTCCCTAAGCACATGTCTAAGATGTACCCGGTTCCGTTCCAACCCGTCCACGTTTAGCACTTATTGAGAACTCGACGTTGTTTAGCGACGTTAATTTATAACTTGACAAGGCCGGTTGTTCCCAGCCCATAGTCCGCAGGGTGCGAATCAGGGTTTGAACACTTCCGGCATCCTTGGCCCTTCCGCGTAAGGACAGGCTGCCTTGCTTGTAAATCAACTGCTCAATCTTTAGCTCCGCCCCCGACAAGGCTTGCATGGCTTGAATTTGAGCCAGGCCATCTCCAATTCTCTCAGTGTGGATCTTTACCTTATTCCAGGCTGTTTCGAGATCTTCCTGATGTTTGGCCTGTGCCTCAATTCTGGTTCCTTGGCGAGAAAGCTGTTTAACCTCTTGTTTTAAAGGCAAGGCCATTTGATTAAGTGCAAGCCAAATTATAGTTCCGATCATAAAAAGAACGCATATGAATAACGCCATCCCCCGATACCTTCGTTGAACCGTCTGAGCATTATTCGGTTGACGCCAAAGATTAAGGCCAGGACGATGGGCGGAAATCCGTATACCATAACCAAACGCCGCCTCGTCCCACCCTTTATTTCTCTCAAAGACCTTTTGCCAGGAATCGGGGACGTTCCTTAGCTTAACCTGCTCTACCGCTGAGACATGATTTGACGTTAGCATTCCCTGCGCCAGGAACTCAGCCACTGAGTCCCCACTCCAAACCAAGCGTTTTAAATTAAGATCCGGTTGCTGTGTTCTGTAGTACAAAAGAAAACGCCGAATTTCGTTTTCCCATTCTTCCACCCGCTTGTTCAGAGAACGTACACTTTCCGGGACCGCTCCACGAAATAAGGCAATTTGAAAAGAGTCGTTTTCTCCCTGAAGGTAAAGGACATCTTCGTTCGGTTCAAATTCTAAGGATTGCCCTAAAATAGAAAAGGCAAAATCAACGCCGGTGACCTTAAACCCCGCTCGTCCAAAGATAAAAACATACCGATCAAGTAAACTCAGTCGTGTTGCCCCCAGTAAAATTTGCAGATCTTTGTGCTTTTCTTCGGATAGAACAAGAAAATCAAAGAGTAAATCCGATCTCGCAATGGAAATCTCTTCATCGACCAACAGAGATATTGCCGATTTCCTGTCCCGCTTAGGAATCCAAGGCAACGTATATGAACGAATAAATCCTTGTTGCAGAGGAATTGCCAAATACGCCTTCCGACTTTCACCAGGGTGCTGTGCCCCATAAGTCGATAAGATATCGATTAAAACATTTTCATCCCGCACATTTCCCTGTTCGATGACTCCAACCGGGATAGGAATGCGGTCAAACCTGACTGATGTAGAACTATGACCTTGCTTCCTAAAAGGATGGACCGAAAACCAAAAGGCCCGAATCTCACCGTCAGTTAATTCAAAGACCACTGACCTATTTCGCATAGGACCACCCCTTTAGCGAAGTTCGAGGTTCGAGATTCGAGGTACGATACCTTGATCGAGGCGCGAAGTGCGAGGTTCAGATACCTTAATGTAGTTCGCGGTCGTGATTCTTTCGTCTGTCGTTCGAATATCAATCCTCGAGTTGAGTTCCTTTAGCGAGGCACGAAGCGCGAAGTTCGAGGTTCGAATTCATGCATCAGGCCTTGTCATTCGTCATTCGTCATTCGTCGTACATCGTACATCGTACATCGTACATCGTGCATCGTGCTACGCTCCCCACCATAACGCGAAGATTGCTCCGAATGCAAGATAGGGCCCAAAGGGGATCTGTTGCCGAAAATGTTTTTGTCCCGTAAAAAAGAGAACAAGGCCGACAAGCGCTCCCACCAAACTTCCTATAAAAACAGCAAGAAATATTGAAGGAAACCCTAAGAAGACACCCAGTGCAGCAACCAGCTTTACATCCCCAAGTCCCATCCCTTGGGGATAAACTCGGGCAATACCCCAGAATAAACCTCCTGCGCCCAAGGCACTGAGCACGCTCTCCCATCCGCTCGGATTTCCCGGTATGAGAAAAGCTCCCAGGAGTCCAATTCCCAAAAGGGGAAGGGTAAGGACATCCGGCAAACGGAACGTATCCAGATCAATAAAGGATAAGGCGATTAGCACGGCGATAAAAACCAGGTTTAAGAGTAGTCTGAACGGGTGGGTCTCTGTCCTTAAGCTTAACGTTGCAGTAAAAAAGAAGAGCATCCCTGTAAGAAGTTCAACTGCCGGGTAACGCCATGAGATACGGGCCCGGCAGTTTAGACACTGCCCTTTCTGGATCAAAAAGCTGATAACTGGAATGAGTTCCCATGCCCGTAGAGTGTGTCCACAAGCAGGACAATGTGAACCGGGTGAAACTATGGATTCCCCTCGCGGGACACGATAAATGATCACATTCAGGAAACTGCCAATCAGGAGCCCTAATAGCCCAAGTGTTATACTCATCAAATACAATGCCGTGCACCCTTTTCAAGTTGTATTTCTACGCTTTAAGATTGGAGTTAAGTTGTTATCCTGGATGAATGCTAGTCTGCCGACGACCAAAGGACTTCATCTAAATCTTCATCATAAGCCTGAACTTCGGCTGCCAGACCATTGCTATTCAGATAAATCATAATCGTATTGGTCGCAGTCACAGTATCAGGAATAGTCATTTTCATGGGATCCGCCGCATCAGCCGTAACACTAACTACTCCAAACCCCTTTTTCCCATCAGCGCCATTCTGCTGCGTGGTCGATTTATCCAGCTTACTAATATATTTGGGGATGAAACTCGCACTAGACACTACTCCGCCACTTCCCGTCATATCTGTAGGATACGTTCCGGTTTCGACTTGATAACGATCCAGCGCCATTTTGACCTCGTGTGCTGTAGCAACATCTGCTTTTTGCTGAGCAGATGCTGTACTTGAGACCAATTTAGGAATAGCTATAGCGCCCAAGACACCTATAATAATAAGCACGGCAAGCACTTCAATTAGTGTAAATCCATTCTCTCCCTTGATCTTATTCATTCCCACGTCCTCCTTCATCTTCATAACTACTAACTTCTTCATAACTACTAACTTCATCCAATAATCATAAGTAAGGCGGAACTTATCTGTGGTCAAAAAGCCCCTCCCTCCACATTACCCTCATCGACCTCTAGCTTCTAGCTTCTGGCTTCTGGCTTCCGACCTCCGGCTTCTGTCACTGCAGATATGAACTGAGATCAAAAATTGGAAGCATTACTCCTGCTGCAACTAAGCCGATCAATCCCGCTACAACGAGAATAAGTGCCGGTTCGATCATCCGCGTTAACCGATCGAGCTGATCCTCAAGCTCACGGCGAAACATTTTTGTGACATAGTGGAGCATCCGCTCCAACTGACCTGCCTCCTCAGCGACCGCAATCATTTCCGCCCCCTCCTTGGGAAAAACCCTGCTTGCACGCAGTAAAGGGGCCATGCGTTTTCCCTGCCGAACGTGTAGTACGAGCTGGTTCATTAATTCGAGCATTTCCTGGCCGCGCAACGCTCCTGTTGTTAAGCGAAGAGCTTCCAACAAGGGAATTCCAGCAACTAATAAGCGTCCCAACATCCGATTAAATTGTACCAAATCGCGGAGACGATAGACCTTCCCGATGAGAGGAAGTCTTCCCAGTATGCGTTCCAGACGCTTTTTCCAAAGTTCCGGGCTAGTGAGTCTCAGAACCAGCAAGCCACTGGTGATCAACCCCAGTCCGCTCCACAAAAACACGGGGAGTTTGCGACCGCAGGCAAAAATGACTCCAGTCAAAAAAGGCAATTCCGCGCCCATGTCCATAAAGAGTTTTTCGTACATTGGTAATACCCAAACAGAGAGTATGTAAAGTACAACAACCACAGCAAAAACCAGAAGCATCGGATAAGCCAGAGCCGCTTTAATTTTTTTCTGATAAGCATATTCCTGATCTGATTCATCGGCCACTTCGCTGAGGACTTTTCCCAGTGTTCCAGTATATTCCCCGGCTTTGATCATAGAGAGTACAAACGAGTTAGGGGGTGGATTCTGGAGAGACATAGCCTCCGACAAGTCGCTGCCTTCTTCCACTCGTTCCTTGATTCTCCTCCATTGTTCCTGTTGATATGTTAATTTTTCTTCATGAAAGGTCATTATCTCCAAAGCTTGAAGTAAGGGAATTCCGGTTTCCAATAGAGTAGCTAACTTACGGGCGAAATGGTTCCACTGGAAATTCGTCCTGGACGGTAACAATACGCTTTGCCAGTTGCGACTTGTTCGAATAACTACTGGAAAGTACCCTTCATTTCTTAAGCGCATTTGAACATCTGAAATTTCAGTCCCTACCCATACCCCGTGCTGAATTATTCCATTCGTATCAACAGCTTTCCAGACAAAACGTTGCCTGCTCATCTTCTTAAACTACCTTGACTCTGTAACTTTTCCTGAGCAACATCGTATGCGACAAGACCCTTTTGAACCAGGTCCAAGATTGCTTTATCCATGGTCTGCATGCCTAGTTTGGCATTCGTCTGGATAACGGTAAGCAGTTGATGGGTTTTTCCCTCACGAATCAGGCTGCGAACCGCCGGCGTCGCCAACAAAACTTCCATGGCCACCACACGCCCTTGGTGATCCGCTCTGGGAAACAATTGTTGTGACAATATCCCCTGCAAGACGGCAGCAAGCTGCACACGGATTTGCTGATGTTGATGCGTTGGAAAAACATCAATCATCCGATCCACCGATTGGGTAGCATCATTAGTATGAAGTGTACTGAAAACCAAGTGTCCGGTTTCAGCGGCCGTCACGACGATAGCAATGGTTTCTAAATCTCGCATCTCCCCCACTAAAATTACATCAGGATCTTGCCGCAATACGGCACGTAAGGCATTAGAAAACGACTGGGTATCGTTTCCGACTTCCCTTTGGTTCACCAAACTCAATTGATGGCGATGTAAATATTCGATAGGATCTTCGATCGTTACAATGTGACAAGCCCTTGTACGATTTATGTAGTCAACTAAAGATGCCAGAGTGGTTGATTTACCGCTTCCAGTTGGACCGGTCACCAACACCAGTCCTTTATGAAGCTTAGCCAACTCAATACTCACCGGGGGAAGCCTCAAGCTTTCCGGAGTGGGTATGACAAATGGAATCAAACGAACCACTACCCCGATCGACCCACGCTCTCGAAAAGCATTGACCCGGTACCGTCCGACCTCCGGTAAACTATACGAAAAATCCAATTCACCGCATTCGGCAAATCGTTTGGTCTGTTGGTCGTTCATCAGGGAATGGGCAAACGTTTCTAAATCAGCTTGTGAAAGTTGTTCCGTTTGAAGTTTAACCATTGAGCCATCAATACGCAGAACTGGAGGACTCTCCACAGTCAAATGGATGTCCGAGGCCTTCTGTTCTCCCGCCAAATGCAAAAGTTCTTCAAGTGAAAGCATCTCTTTCTCCTCTTACCCTTCAATTCCAGAAACAGCATGTAGTACTTCTTCCACTGTCGTCAACCCTTCGATCACCTTCAACAGCCCATCTTCAAAGACTGTGAGCATTCCGGAAACCATCGCCTGTTGCTCAATCTCTCTTAAATTGTGGCGAGAAAGTACAAGTTCCTTGATCTCTTGATCATATTGTAAAAACTCATGAATCCCAATCCTGCCTCGAAACCCAGTTCCAAGACATTCCGGGCATCCGGCGGAGCGATAAAGCAGCGTAATAGATGCCGGTAAGTGAAGTGCTCTTTGTTCTGCCGCAGATGCCGGGTATGTTGTCTTACAGTGTTCACACAAGCGGCGAACCAAGCGTTGGGATAAAACCCCACTGACTGCAGACGCCAGGAGATACGGTTCGATCCCCATATCCAGAAGTCGAGCCAACGCCTCTGCGGCTGTATTGGTATGGAGCGTCGATAAAACCAAATGTCCTGTGAGGGAAGCTGTGATAGCGATTCTGGCTGTTTCTTCATCGCGGATTTCACCGATCATAATCACATCCGGGTCTTGGCGCAAGATATGCCGTAATCCGACAGCAAAACTAAGTCCTGCCGGAAGATTGACTTGAACCTGGTTAATCCCTGGAAGTTGGTATTCTACAGGCTCTTCAATAGAAATGATGTTTTGCTCCTCGGCATTTAGTTCCCTGAGCAACGCATAAAGGGTTGTAGTTTTACCGCTTCCCGTTGGACCGACAACCAAGATTAAACCGTTCGTACGTTTTAACAAGACAAGGACTCCTGACTCAACCTCTGAACGCATCCCCAAGCCACCCAGCGGACGCTGGGCCATTTTTGGGTCCAGAATACGCACAACGATTTTTTCTCCATAAACAATAGGCATTGAGGACATTCGAACGTCAACACGCCGAGTCCCTGCACTAAATGTCATTCGGCCATCCTGGGGAATACGGCGCTCCGCAACATCCATTTGCGCCATTACTTTTAAACAGGAGATAATACTCCGGGCAGCGTTCTTTGCAAGAACATGCTTCTTCATGAGCTTACCGTCTATGCGGTAGCGCACCACAAAATTATTTTTTTGAGGTTCCCAATGAATATCGCTTACCCCTTGCACAACGGCCTCGTGCAGCACAGAATGGACTAATTTAAGTGTGGGCGCATCTTCTTCCTGAGAATCGACCTCACTGGACTTAATCAACCCAATTGCCTGATCTTCGAATGTTTTATCTTTAAGATGAGCAAGTCGGGCAACCGATTGCTCCACCGTTAAACACTGTCGAATTGCGGTTTGAATTTCCTCTGTCTTGGCAAAGACCGGCTCAACCTCTAACCCGGTAAACATCCGGACATCCCGGAGGGCACGTTCATTGGTGGGGTCTAACATGGCGACTCTTAAGATTCCCGAACGTCGTTCAAATGGGATAAGGGTATGGCGAAGAGCCATTTCTTCGGGAATTAATCCCGCAATCCCTGGGTCAATAATGACTTTGATCAGGGAAATCTCAGGGATACCGAGATATCGGCGGACTGCTTCCGCTAACCTCGCTTTGGTCAATACGCCCATACGCTCAAGAACCTCACCGATCGGTTCTCCACTTCCCAGCGTAACTTTTAATCCTCCCGCCAATTCCTTTGCGTCAATATAACTACCTGCGAGTAAAAACTGACCAAATTCATGATCTTCCTTCATGTTACCTATGTAACTCCTGATAGCTCTTCATGACCCACTTTCCGCTTTCTAACTGAACTATTTGTTCAATTTTTCGAACGGCCAAACCCGATCGTCCTTCAGAAGTTACTTTATACCCTCCTCCACTCAACTCAATTACGATATCAACACGCCCGGTAGCTAAAGATAAGCTCCCCCCTCGCAGTTCAGGGTTGACAAGCAGATGAGCTTTCGCCCACTCAATTCCCCCTTCAGCCACGTAGAGGGCCTGTTGGCTTTGGGTAACACGTCTCACCATTCGGTTCTCCGCATTTGCTTTAAGATACCCTTCCATCCCCAGTCCTGACAAAGTCGTTAAAAGAAGGAGGATCAGAAGGGTGGCATAACCGGTTGACCTGTGCTTATTGGAGACACGGGCGAATACGTCCGCCTCCGGATGACTCCACGCCAGGTCGTACTTTGTCCACCTACACTTGCCTCCAGAAATACTTCCCACAACCCCGGTTCCACCTCCGTACATTCCCATTTTGCCAGATAACTTGCCAAAGGCTGCGAACTGCCTAAATGTCTCCAGTAAAGGTCTTTCGTCCCATCCCGATCCAAATCATCAATGAAATAAGAGTCAAGCGTGGGTATTGGGTTAGCATCATCAGGCATCGGCAAAACCCTTAACACTCCAGGATCTTTGACCCATTCCACGCTTTTCGCCATACGAATCGCATCGGAAACGGTTTTTCCAGCCGTCATAACAGAGTAGTGCGCTTCCAAATGATTTTTAAGTGCACGTGTCCCCCGCCACTGATCCGTCATTATGCGCATCGAAGTCATCAGCAAAACCCCAGAAATTACTAAGGCAATTAAAGTCTCCAGGAGAGTGAAACCACATTCTGTATAGACCCCCCCTCTATTCAACAGCATAAAGGCTCTCCAGTTTATACCAAGCAGGATTTCCCCGTTCAACCCAACGCACTTCCACACTGACTCTCAAAAGTTGTGGAATATCATCCCAATCTGACACTATCAGCCAGCGAAATTTCCCTTCGTGTCCTTCCACCGTCCCTCCCGGTATGCAGGCTTGCCGAGCGATATTCTCACTCCATATCTGGACAGCCAAGCGATCCATAATTTCCTGGGCAAGATTTGCCCCTTCCATAAGGCTAGAGGCTTGCCGGGCTTCGGAAACTGCTCCCTCTGTCAAACCAAAGAGCACCGCAAACCCTAAGGAAAAAAGGAACAGGCCCAGCAATACATCAAACAGCACATACCCTTGCGAGGCCTTTGTTTTGTCCGTCGTCATCCCCCCTTAATGTTTTTCTGCTTTCTCCCTCCCTTCCCCCAG
The DNA here is from genome assembly GCF_059735615.1 of Desulfosporosinus sp. Tol-M2. Taxonomy (NCBI): domain Bacteria; kingdom Bacillati; phylum Bacillota; class Clostridia; order Eubacteriales; family Desulfitobacteriaceae; genus Desulfosporosinus; species Desulfosporosinus sp. Tol-M2. The sequence continues at coordinate 14,461 of NZ_JCAIJG010000036.1, read as the reverse complement.
ACCGGTCTAAGAGCTAGCGTTCTATTTCACTTGCCCCAAAGCATCGATCTGATAAACTTGTGTATCATTAAAAGGATTTATGGGGATTTCGTCCAAATAAGGACCCCGCCAGCCATTTGCGTTCGTCGAAGGGTAAACCAGGTCCGAAACATTTGAGGGATAAGTTCCGGTATCAATCCGGTAAAGTTGAGCAGCTCCTTCAATTCTTTCTCTGTTGGCTAGATCGACACGAATCCGAACCCGATTTGTCGCTGAACTAAAATGGGGCGTGACTAAGGTCAAAATAACTCCCATTAGGAAAAGAACCAACAATAGTTCTAATAAAGTAAAACCGGCTTGCCAATTATTCTCTTTTGCCCATCTCTTGCTCCTACTTCCAATAATTTTCACCACCATGTCCGAAGATATAGTCTCATTTTTCCTTTTTTTACTTTCTCTATCCACTTTTGAAACTCCTGCCACATCGACGAGCGTCGACGTATCTTGGTCAGAAATACGTCGATTTGCTATTCTCTCTAAATAAATTGCAGATATTCCCAATAAACGCTACTATTTCCTTCCGGACGATAAATGGTATTTGTAGTAAGGGGCTACTATACAATGTCTGAGGAGAATAAAAAGAATGTTAACATTAAGAACCTAAGAGAATTTATCGCGAACATCTTATTTGTCTTATCTGGTATTATTCTGATTGCTACACTGCTCATGTTCTTGAATCAGAAGTTAGCTGCTGGAATTGTTTTTTTCCTGATAGTTCCAGTATCAATATACACAGTAATCAAGTCACAAGGTTATGACGAAACAAAATAAATCATCGCAGTAAATCAAAGATATAGGAATTCGAGGTCGGGAATCCGCATGAGTGAGGAATTCGCGCTAATTCGGGGTCAGGCTTGAAATATTCCTTTTTTATTAATCTCCCTAATTATTTCATCCACAGCTTTAGTTCCTTAACTTTACCACTTCTGACTTTTGAGACCATTGATGCCGGTATATTCAGTTTCCTTGCCAGGTCAGAAATTGCATAGTTTCCATATACCTTTTATAACTAAGTACAATTATGTTACAATATTTCTATGAATTCATAAAGCATCAGAGAGAAGCGTGAATTTATGAGAGTATGGAACGGAACAATGACAACAAATGAATTTACTGCTGATGTTCAGGTATATATTATAAAACAATTCAGTTGTTCATTAGATGATTGGTATGGTTTTGGTATTGTTAAATCATCTGAAAGTTTTGAACCGAAAGAATATCAGACAAATTTAGGGGACATTGTTATCACTAGAATTTCTTATGATGATGGTATTACATTTAATTTTCAGGGTCGAGGCGAACTGAATTTATAATTGAAAAATCTGGCAAAGATCTCTCGATCCTTGCCAGACCCCTTTCCGATGAATTCGAAGGTCTAACCTCAGTCTGCTGAAACTACCTGTTTCCAGGCATCCAATATCTCCTGATCAGTACACTCCTTGGATATAACCGCTCGCCCAATCCCATGCGGCAGAATCAGGATCTTTCGTCCCCCCAGGTTTTTCTTATCCGTTTGCATCCGTTGCAACAAAGCCTTTGGGTCTTGCTCGATACTCGTAATCTCGCCAATTTCGGTCGGCAGCCCAAAAGTGTTCAGCAAAAGCTTGATGCGCTCAACCTCAGCCACGGTCATCAACCCTTTGGCCTTGGCCAGATAAGCAGCCGCCACCAGACCGATGCTCACCCCTTGACCATGGGTCACGCCACGGTAGTTCATCTCCGTTTCCAAGGCATGCCCGAAACTATGTCCTAGATTCAGCAAGGCACGTTTCCCTTGTTCCCGTTCATCTTGAGAAACAATCCCCACCTTGACAGCTGAAGATCGGCTTACCATTTCGCGCCAAATCAAGGGATCCCGTTGCTTAAGGCTCTCTTGCTGTGTTTCAAAAAACTCAAAAAGACCCATGTCGGCAATCAAGGCATGCTTTATGCTTTCCGCTAAACCATTTTCAACTTCTCCCCAGGGCAAGCTGTCCAGCGTTGTGAAATCTGTCCAAACTGCCCGTGGAGGATAAAATGCTCCCAATATATTCTTACCGGCCGGAAGATTCACCGCAACTTTCCCGCCAATACTACTGTCCACTTGCGCCAATAACGTGGTAGGAGCTTGAATCAAACGTATCCCCCGCATGAAGGCACTGGCAAAAAAACCGGCCAAATCTCCGATCACTCCGCCTCCAAGGGCAATAACAAGAGTATGACGGTCCGCACCGCAACGCAGTGCCGCTGTCGTAAGCTGGCTCAAACGTTCCAGCGATTTTTCCTTTTCTCCGGCAGGTACTGTCAATAGATTCACGCGCTTGTCAAAAAAGCCTTTCTTAAGACGCTCTGCGTAAAGATCTCTGACTGCATGATCTGAAATAATCAAAATGTGCTCCAGATCTTCAAATTGAGAATGAAGGTACGCCCCTAACTCTTCGAGAGGGGCTCCTAAAAACACTGGGTACGGTCTATCCGCCGTTACTTCAATCTTTTGCAACTCTGCAAAACTCACAATTATCCATCCTTCCCAGCCATGCCAAAATCTCGTTGACCACTTCATCGATATTTTTTTGAGACGTATCCACTGTAAAGTCAGCCTTGGCGTAATATTTTTGCCGTTCGGACCATAATTTTTCTATCTCCTCTCTTGGACCCTTGAGAAGCGGGCGGTTATGTTTATGTCCGATTCGGCTGAGAATTGCTTCAATCGAGGCATGAAGACCGATCATAATCCCATTCTTGGCCAAAGCTTCCCAGTTGAGCGGGTTTAACACGGTCCCGCCTCCCGTCGCAATCACGATTCGCTCCTGCTGACTGAGCCGCTTAACTACGATCCTTTCCTCCGAACGAAAACGGGTCTCTCCATGCCGTCGGAAAATTTCAGTCACACTCAAGTTGGTAACGTCTTCAATTACATAGTCTGTGTCGAAAAAATTCCAAGCCAGTGACTGGGCCAGGCGTCTGCCAACTGTGCTTTTGCCGGTTCCCATAAAGCCGATGAGAACGATGTTTTGCATAGAGATCACCCTCTTAAATTCGATGTTCGATGTTCGATGTTCGAATTTGCTGTTCGAATTTCTTGCATCGTGTGTTCGGTCTATTTACGATGAAGCTAGAACTTCAAAGTAAGTAAGTTTTCTAGATAAGCCTCCCAGGCTGTTTGTAATTCCATAAAACTATCCGCCGGAAATTTCTCAAGCACCGCTTCGGCGATCACCCAAGCCACCACATGTTCCAAAACAACCAAGGCCGCCGGCACAGCACAAACATCTGATCTTTCAACACTAGCCTTAGCCACCTCCTTGGTTGCCAGATGTACCGTGTCCAGAGGCCGATACAAGGTTGGGATCGGTTTCATAACCGCTTGAAGGATAATGGCTTCCCCATTGCTCATTCCCCCTTCAATTCCTCCCGCATGGTTGGAGGCCCTGGCAAAGCCTTGCCCCTGGCGATAAATAATCGGATCATGAACCAACGAACCCATACGTTCCCCTGCTTCAAATCCCAGCCCAAAAGAGACCCCTTTCATCGCTTGTACGGAGAGAACTGCCTGGGCCAGTTTTCCATCTAACTTGCGGTCCCACTGCACATGGGAGCCCAGTCCGGCGGGAAGATTATGTACCTGTACCTCTAATAGTCCGCCCAGGGATTCACCCTGCTCCCGAGCTGCAAGGAGTCGTTCCCCCATCTTTTGTTCAGCTACAGGGTCACCCACGGACCACTCCGATAGTTTTACACGCTGCCAATACTCTCTCTCGTCAATATACTCCGCATGAACGCCGCCTACAGCGAGAACATGCCCTCTGATCTCCACCCCAAGGGCGGATAACCCTTGTCTAACAATGCTGCCAATCGCGACCCGCATGGCCGTCTCTCTGGCGCTCGCTCTCTCCAGGATATTCCGAACTTCGGTGCGGTATTTGAGAGCTCCGGTTAAGTCGGCATGTCCTGGTCGAGGGGTCATTACTTTTCTGCTCTCCAGATCAGCATCTTCTCCCCAAGCCATGATCCCCGCCCAGTTTTCCCAATCACGGTTTAAAATCTCCAACGCCAGCGGCGCCCCTGTACTTAAGCCGCCGCGGACTCCGGAAATGAAGTGAACCTCATCCAGTTCGATAGCCATTCGCCCACCACGCCCGGGGCCTTGCTGACGCTTTCTTAATACCTCATCGACTCGTTCCTTGGAAATCTTTATTCCTGACGGAAGGCCTTCGATAATTCCAACTAATTTCTGACCGTGTGATTCTCCTGCCGTTAAAAACCGCACTATCGGTCCCCTCTCCCTATTACTTTTCTCTGATCCGCATACCCACTGGGGCAACAACGACGCTCTTGCGCTCACCTGATGAGTTTGTCAAGGTGATAGTTGTTCCGACACTTCTCCCTGCAGCATTAAAGGTTATTTTACCGTCTTTATCCCCTGGTGCTCCAATAAACTCAATCCCATCTTTTAAATAGACATCCTTCACTCTTGTGCCTTGGCGAAAGATCTGATAATGGTGATCCCCCGGTTGATAATAAAACTTCATCGCATACCAGTTATTCTCCGCCAGGGCGGCCTGCCGGACATCCCTGATTTCCTCCAGTAATTGGGTAGACGCCAGGTCCAGATGCTGCTGTTCAAAGTGTATCGGAAGCTTAACGAGGAGCACGAAACCCGCACCCGATATGAGAATCAAAACAAGCAACATTTCCAGCAGCGTATATCCTCGCTCCTTAATCCTGACTCTGACTCTGCTCATTTCTATCTTTCCTTTTGCTCTCGGCTTAATCCACGGCAAATCTTAAAACGATTTACACCCACTCTTCCGTAACAGGACGGTCAGGACTGTTTTCTATACATGGATATATCTATCAAGACCGTGCCCTGCTACACATGTATATATCTGTCAGGACTGTGCCCTATACAAGGCCTGTCGCATTACCTCGACGGGAGCTTGACCTCCCAGCCAGAACTCCCAAGCTAAAGCCCCTTGATAAAGCAGCATACCTAAACCGTTAAGCGTTCGGCACCCTTGTTTTTTGGCCTCTTGTAGAAAAGCCGTTTCCCTGGGGTTAAAGATAATATCGACAACGAGCGCTTTTTCAGAAATTCCTTGTACGGAAAACGGAAATGGCTCACCACGTAACCCAACCGAAGTCGTCTGCACCAAAAGATCGACATCCTCAATCCAGTCCCCTGGAGCAAACTTCCCAGACGTTGCCGTTCCACCCCAATGCTTAATCAACTCCACTAGAACCGTTGCCTTTTCAGGCGTGCGATTAAGAATATGTACTTGCATACCCTGTGCAGACAGTGCTAAGGCAATCCCTTTAGAGGCTCCGCCCGCCCCGAGTAAAACTGCTTTTTTCCCCTTAAACCCGTTGAGATTTCCTTCCACAGAACGGATAAACCCATCGCCATCCGTGTTATGACCAATTCGCTTCCCCTCATGGATTTTCACGGTATTGACAGCACCAACGCGCCTGGCCTGGGGAGTAAGCGTATCCAGGTGGGAAGTGACCTTCTCCTTATGGGGCAGAGTTACGTTCCAACCGGAAAACCCCAGGGCACAAAGGCCATCTACCGCCTCCGCCAAATAGCTGGGCTTTACGTGAAAACGTTGGTACTCTGCGTCAATTCCTAAGGCTTCATACCCGGCATTGTGCATCCTTGGAGAGAGGGAGTGTTCAATTGGATCCCCGATAACCGCATAATGTTTCTCCATTTATAACATTCCTTTACTTCATGAATTCGCTGGCCAGGACTCGAACAGAACATTCGAGATTAGACCGTTGGCTATGACTCGAACAGGACGTTCGGGGTTAGAGCATCGCCTGGATGGCTAGATGCCATATGGCGGGAAGGGGCGCTCCATAAAGCATGAAAAAGGAATGGCTGACCATTCCCTTAATTCTCAATTCTCAATTCTCAATCTATCTTGGGCTAACGGGTTTCGCCGGAGCGCAATGCTTCATCAACCAGACGAGCACCTTCTCCATTCGACGCAGAAAGCGAGTTCCTATAAATTCACGATCATTAATGGGGGTGACTAATATCGTGTAAAGGCCGAGCCGATTTCCACCCAGGATATCCGTAAACAACTGATCTCCAATCACAGCCGTATTCTTATACTCTGTTCCCAAAAGTCTCATGCCCACCCGAAACGCTCTTCTTCGAGGCTTAAACGCCCCGAAAACAAAAGGAATATCCAAGTAATCCGCAACAACGGCTACGCGCTGGCGCTTACTGCAGTTGGACACAACGCACGCACTAATACCGGCAGCCTTAACTTTTAGAAACCACTTTGTCACTTTAGGAGCTACTTCGACATCATTCCATGGGGTCATAGTATTATCCAAGTCTATAATAAGCCCTTTGATCCCGTCCCGAGTAAGTTGCTCAACCGAAATAAGATCAAGGGAAGGCGCTTGAATTGTTGGTTGAAAATACTTAATCATTGAATCCTCCATGGTATTGCAGATGTTTCTATGATTATACCTTAGAGGATACCTCGTAAGCAAGTAATGGACTTATTTTTTAGAATTAATCTTTCTCATTTCTTCCATTAATTTTTGAATCGCTTTCTTTTCAATGCGGGAAACATACGAACGAGAAATATCCAGGGCCTTGGCTATCTCCCTTTGTGTCCGTTTAGGACTGTTCCTCAACCCATAACGCCACTGAAGCACCGTTTTTTCCCTTCGGTTTAACTTCTTGACAAGTTCGAGCAGAGCTTTTTGCTCTGACTCGTTTTCAACCTTTACAGAAATATCCTCCTCGTTTGAACCAAGTACATCGATTAAAGAAATCTCATTACCCTCTTTATCCATCCCAATCGGATCGTAAATTGAAACTTCTCCCCGGGATTTTTTTAGTGAGCGCAAATGCATCAAGATCTCGTTTTCTATACAACGAGCCGCATAGGTGGCAAGCTTGGTCCCTTTATTTGGATCAAACGTATTAATCCCCTTGATTAACCCAATCGTGCCAATGGAAATCAGGTCGTCGCCGTCTTCCCCTGTTCCATCGAATTTCTTGACAAGATGAGCTACCAAGCGCAAATTGTGCTCCACTAGCGTATTACGCGCTTGCTCAACCTCACGGGTAAGGGTAAAGGGTTCTGTTTTACTTATACTAAGGATTTGTAAATAACGCGCTTCATCTTTTTCATTTAAGGGCTGGGGAAAGGCATTATTGTTGATATACGAGACCAGTAAAGAAACTCCCTTAAGAACGGAGAGTGCCATACTGACAATAATTAATTCCGCGAACATCTACTCCACCCCTTTCGCACTGTTCTAATACTTATGCTTGAGAGGTGGGAATTTTGCTTATCCACTTTTAATAATCATTCCGGCACTTTTACTAAGTAAAACTTTGCATTAGAAATATCCGTGCGCTCTTGGGTTTCAACTTGCCTGGCGATTAATTCAAGTTCTTCATGATGTTGCCTTGACAATATTTCCAGATGGTCGAATCGGGTATCATGTTCTTCTAATTTCTTATCTATTAACTCGAATCGGGTATCATGTTCTTCTAATTTTCTAAAGACAATCCCAAATTGGTTTTGAATTTCTCCAAAATGTTTAATTGCCAATTCCTGAAATTGATCTTGTTCTTCAAATTTCTTAACCACTAGATCCTTGAATTGATCTTGTTCTTCAAGTTTCTTAATCACTAGATCCTTGAATTGATCTTGTTCTTCAAGTTTCTTAATCACTAGATTCTGAAATTGATCTTGTTCTTCAAGTTTCTTAATCACTAGATTCTGAAATTGATCTTGTTCTTCAAGTTTCTTAATCACTAGATTCTGAAATTGATCATTATCCAATTTACTATTCTCCTTTCGCGTTTTTACCTTGTGAAATACTTCTTTAACATTATACCAAATATTTGCAGGAATAACATCTCTTTTTCCTGGCAAGCAGTGACGAGAGATTCCCCTCAACTACCAGGGCGAGACACTTTAAGAGGCTATAGCGAACATCGAGGATGCAAAAAATGTTGGCTGGAAACATCAATAGAAAGCAATCCTTTTGCCCTATTTAATGATTATATTCTGAATTGATTTAGCTCTAGGTGTCAATGAGTTGTAAATGGTCAAAACAAAGCGGTAAGTACCTTTCGGGCTGCCCGCAGGAATAGTGAGGCTTGCCGCTTCTCCCACTATGTTCACAGGTTGATTCACCTGGCCGGGAACATTGGCATAGGAGCTGCTGCCATATTTTCGTTGAAGGGTGACTTGCACGTTTCCTGTACCCAGGGTTTGAATGGTAAAGGGAACGGACACAGCTGCCGCTGATGCATCAAAAAACTGTGTCCCGGCAACGGCCCTGATACCGTATTTTTCGCAGGCTGAAAGTGTTATGGGCACTGACCCGGCGGCCAGCAGACTCCCGTTTCGGGGGGTCGCGGCATAGGAACTGGCGTAGACTTTGACCTGCATAGTATATTCACCGGCTGTCAATGGATTATCACAGCCGCTCATATCAATACTTACGGCAGTTGCGCTGTCGACATTTGCCGACAAAAATGTATAGGGATAATAGCCAGAAACGAGGGTTCCATTGACTATTGTACCGATAGGCAGCTTAAGCGTTGCGCCGGACTGCTCCAGATAAATTTCATAAAAATAGGACTTGCCGTCAGTCTTGTAATCATAACCCGTTACACCGGTGTGCGTTTGCTGCCGCTGTCTGACTTGGATAGGTTGTTGCCGTGGTCCCCATCTTGATAAATTGATTGAGGGTTATACTGCCGGCCAGATCCTCCGTCAGATTCTTATAGTAGTATACTCCGTCCGCCAGCATGATCACCGTAGTATTTGCCGGCAGTGTTACTGCAGTGGATCCCTGTTTAAACCCGATAGTCTGCGTGGAAAGCTCGGTACCGGCTGCTGCTGAGTAACTGACCCTGTAAGCCACGCTAAATGCGCTGTCGGCTGTGACAGCAAGCGTGCTTGTCTCGGGCACGACTGCATAGGTGTAGTATTTACCCCCCGCAACCTTGGCACTGGGCAGAAATATTCCAATGGTAGGGACTCCGCCGATGATGTCGGTCCAAATATCGTGACCGTCTTCATTTCTGGCTTCTTCCAGACCGTTTAAATTATCGATAATTTCTTCCCACTCTTCTCCTGTCGGGTTTGTGCCTATAAATACTCCGCCGTCTTCGATATCATCGTTTCCCCCTATTGAACCAATTGCCGGTTCAACAGTTGTGTAATTGTTCCATGAATCCGAACCACTGTTATATACACCGGCTACACCGCCCACATTTGTGGTGCCGGTGACCTCTCCGATATTCAGATTGTTGCCCATCTCAAGATTACTCTTGTCGACACTCCCGGCGACGCCGCCCACATTATTCGTACCGTTAACCACACCTAAGTTCAGGCAGTTGCGTATACTGCTGTTGTTATAGGCCAAGCCAACAATACCGCCTACTTGATTTACCCCATTCACCGTACAGTAGTTTATACAGCGAAATACTGAGCCTGTCGTATAACCGGCTATGCCGCCCACATAGTCTTTGCCGGTAACTGCGCCGTATACCGAGACGTTATTGATATCCCCTATGCCATTATGTTTGTCCGTAATGCCGAATAAACCCTGGTAGTCCTTGGTTGGCTGGTTGATATAAAGTCCGATTATCTTCATTCCGTTGCCGTCGAAAACGCCTTTAAATGCCTTACTTCCGGACGTTGATCCTATGGCGGTAAACTCACGTTTATTTTGGTCCGCCGGGTCAAAAGTATAATTGTCCGTCATGGCATTAAGCAGAATATCCTGCGTAAGCTTAAGGTATTGCGCTTGGTAATCGATACCCGCATTTACCCTGTTGGAGAAATAAGCCAGCTGCTCCGCAGTACTGATCAGATATGGGTCGCTCTGGCTGCCTGACCCTCCCGCAAAGCCTCCGGCTGCCGTGCCGTTCCATTCCGCACTGATAGCATAAAGGGGCCTAGCCGGGATAAAAAGCAGGGTAATAAGAGCAGACAGCAACATTGTCATGTATATGAAGACTTTAATCAATTTGTTTTCCCGTGCTGTATTCTTCATCTTCATGCTCCTAACTTTGCCGTGTGCAAACTTCTTAGAAACGTCCGTGCTTTATTCCGCATTTTCCATCTTCTACTTCTAATCTTATGACACCGTAACCCCGCTATAGTTTGCCGCAGGGCTATCCTTGAAAAAGATTAGCTCATATACTGCCGCCTTATTAAGCACAGTCGTCATTGTTCTCGCGGTAAGGTCGAGGCTTGTGGCGTTTATTACAATTGGGTTGGTCATATCAGGAGATGCACCGACTGGCCAATTAATGGTTACTGCCCTGGTCAGGGCGGCAGTGCTGTCTTTCTCCAGGGTTACCTTCAGCCAGGCAATTGGTGAACCGGCATTGTCAGCGATTGTATAAGAGAGTGCCGAGTTGATGATAAAAATCCCTTGCAGGGTTTTGGTGTAGGGTGAAGTGGAGACCGCCGTCACTGTGACCGTCAAAGGGCTGTTTGGATCGGCAGGTACGGGAATAGACAGCTCAATGGTGGCTTCATTGCCCGGTGAACCCCCTGCGGCAAGAGTTCCTTCGGCACTGCTGCCTGAGGCCGTTGCCGTAACAGAATAGGCTATGTCACTGGCCGATATATTCAGCGTACTGTCAAAATTCCGCAGTTTAAAGGTGATTGTCGCGGCTGACTGCCAGTCAGTGCCGAGATAATAAGTCGGTATAGCTGATAAATCAGCCCCCAGCAGATCACTGGTAAAATAAAACTCCTCATCGGCAGTGGCTGCGTAATTGTTCAACACTACATTATATATATAGCTGGCAAAAACTGCCACCGGAAAACAAATCAGCAAAATAACGGCCAGGGAGAAGACCATCATTTGCTTTTTCGGACGTTTCTGACTTAAATCATCGGAAATATTAGCAGATTTATTTTTCATCCCCGCCACCCGCTCTTTTATGATTGAACAGCCCGTAATTGAAGCTGCATGTAATCTATTTCATTTTTATATGTATCACTCTTGCTGCCTGGCGGCCAAACGATCGTCAGCTGATAAGATTTTGTTTCCGCCACATTGGCCGTGAATTCCTGTGCTGCACTGACATAGCGGTTACTGTCCGGCTGACTGAGCAAAACAGGGCTGCCTGCTTTGGTTAGAGCGTACTGCAAAGGAAGGTTGCCGGTAGTCCGCAACTCAAGGGTAACGCTTTGATTATAGCCGCTTACCTGTCCGGATTCATCCTGATTAGTAATGGAGATAGGAATGATTCTCGTAGTTCCTGGTTGCATATCCTCCAAATTTACTGAATCCGCCTGGTGACCCAGAATCCAGGCGGGAAACTCTACCTCCGGTATTACTATATTTTCCGGTCCGGAATTATGGATTACCGTGCTGAAGCGCGAAAAGGAAATCCCCGTCACCAAAAAAGATATTAAGAAAAGATACGCTAAATACATATGTACTTTGATTTTTTTGGGACCAGGATCTTTCATTTTCTCACTCCCTTGCTTAAAAAAGCTAGTTCATTGAATTTCCATGATCAATGAATGTAATAAGGGCCGTTCTGTTGTTCCATTTTAATTAGGTGCTACCTGATCCCCGCTGATACGGAAAATAACCTGTACTATTGGTTTGGCATTTAAAGCATGCGCGGCAAAGGTGTCATAATCATCATAGGCCGCTAACAGTGAAGTATTACAGGCGTCAGTGGCGGCATTTGCAGCCGCGACCAGAGCGTTATAAGCAGCAAAGTGATCTTCCGTGCATTCTTCACTCTCAGGCGGCCAGGTGCCATCGGGCTGCGGGCTGCCATGTACGTTCAAATAGGCATCGATGGCATTAACCGCAGCTTCATGCTGCTCCTGCAAACCGCCTGAACCGTAATACTGATCATAAGCAAGTTGATAATACTCAGGATATATTCCGCTGCCTGTAGTCGGATTCGATGTTACTGCCGCAACGCCGGTGTCATTAATAAAATATGAGGTATTCCATTGCCATTGGATTGTAACCGTAGCTTCGTCAGCACTGCTATATGAAAACCTTGGTTTTCCGTCCGCTAAATCAAAAATGCTGAAGTAGCCTTGCTCATCCAGTTCCTGATCCTGCAGCCTGAACCAATCGGTCTGAAAAACGAGCGGTGAACTGTCCTGCGCGCCTGCGTTCATGGTGGCCATCACTTTGAAAATAAGAGGCGCATAAACATCCTTCCCACTATAAGTAGCAATGACCGCTTGATTATCGTCTGTAGTAAGTTTGATTAATTCATTGGCATTCATTTCAACATTATATTCAACGTCTACATCTGAGCTGCCACTCCTTAAGGAGAAGCTTTTCTCGCCCCAGTCCATTGGTTCGACGGCACTTGCGTTAAATAAATCAAAGGTAAACCCTTTATTATAATACTGTTCATCGTCCTCACCTTTGGCGCTGAAATTCCATTTAGCAATCAGCACCGTGTCCGAACCACTATATTCCTCGCTATACCGAGCCAGAGTTGATGACAAGATCACAAAGCTTACTACTGCCAAAACCAAAAGCCGTAAAATAATTCTGGAAAGCTTCATCAATCTCACCCCCGGCCTCAGTTGATTAGCTTTTGGTTTGATATGTCCCTGCAATTGCTGACTTCATAAATGGAAACTGATATTTATCCTTCATGAATGGAACCTGCTATTTATGGACGGCGCGTATCCTATGATATAATTCTTCGCTGTATATGCATAGGACTAAAAGAATGAGCAACACTACCATGCCGGGCGGGGTCTTAAAAAATAAGATAGCCACTCCTATTCCCGGTATCTTAAACAGCATTTTACCCAGAATCTGATCGGCTGCCACTGTATCATCGACCGCATTATTATTATCACCTTTGAGAATAAAGGCCCCGTTTTCTTCTCCTACAATACGGTGAGTGTAAGTTATGCTGCCGTCCAGGTATGTAACCACATCACCGGGCTGATACCTGGAGGAGGGCTGCTCCCGGATTACTGCCACATCCCCGGGCATAATCGCCGGCTCCATGGAGCCGGACATAACGACCAAGGGGGTCATACCCAAAAACTTGGGCACTGGATTCTTAGTAACTGCCTTATTGATACCCAGGTAAAGATTAATCAAGATCACCAGAGTGAAAAAACCAAAAAGGCCATATTTCAAACAATTGATCGCTATTCGTTTCCAGTCCAGCACCAATCTAATCCCATCCTTTTTATTTTCTCTGGGCTGAAACCCGGATTGTCAGAGTACATACTACTTCCCCCGCATGTTCAGCGATACTGTTATCACTGATACCGCCATCATCCCAGAACCATTCCAGGGTATAGTCGTTCTTCATTGAGTCGGCCATGCTGAACGGTGCTGCAGGATTTGCAGTTACCGCCCTGATCTCGGCGGTTATATGCCAGTTAGCATCACCATTTACATAACGATTGGTTTTATTATCATATAAACGATATTTCATGGGTATATTCAGCGAATTATTAGTTTCCAGTATATCAATATCATAATAAATAGCAAAGGGATTAGCGGTATTATCAATTGTAAATTTGTGCAGTCCGGTCATACCGGGAGCAATGCGCTTGCTGCTGCCAAAGATATTGATGTCGGCAGCAGCTGCCGGAGCCTTATTAAAATCCTTGGCATCTACTGTACTGTATACCCTAAGGGCATCTTTGGGGGGAATCACGGGAGGAATCACGGGGGGAGTTACCGGTGGTGTAACAGGCGGGGTTACAGGCGGAACCACAGGCGGAGTTTCAGGCGGAACCACAGGCGGAGTTTCAGGAGAAGTTTCAGGTTGTTCCCCCGGCAAGTAACGTTCCCGTACAATAACTTCAGGCCTTATAATCGGCTGACCGGTGGGCTGACCGCTGCCGTCTCGCGGAATTTCGAGGACTATTTCAATTAGTTTTACATCAACCGCAACCTCCAGCACGTAGGTGTTAATATCAGTTTGTATCAGGAGCGCATCGGCAATAGCTGAATTGCGGTTAATAGTCACTTCGCAACCGGCCAACCAAATCCGATTTTGGTCAAGAACACTGACGATATGCTCCCCATCTTCGACATTATCAAAATAAAAGTAGCCCTCACTATCAGTATAGGTGAGGCGAGGTTCACTTCGCAGCTCCACCAGTCCATTAGCGTAAGGACTACCGTCAGTATAGATAACCCTTCCCTTAATATTTACTAACTTCTCAACCGGCACAATCCACTTTGCCGGAGGATAGAAGAAGTTTTTAATTTTTTCCAGGAAAGGGGCTGCCCGTTCCGCATCTTCGACAGGAGGAAGACCGGAAGATATAACAAACACCGTCGATCCGGCGGTCATATCGCGGATGACCCCATAGACCGAAACAGCTATGTAAACAACAATCATTGCAATAATAGCCAATAATATCCTGTTCTTACGGTTATGCGCATAGTCCAAGCTATCACCTCCAGGGCGGCT
>NZ_JCAIJG010000017.1:0-17908 GCF_059735615.1 Desulfosporosinus sp. Tol-M2 | reverse complement strand
GCCTTACGCATCCGGTCCAATTGGTTCGCATTTTTCAGCTCAATCATGCCGCTTAGCCCAAGGCCTTCAGAATATCCGTAAAAACTTGTTCAATGGCTTGCCCCCCATTAACAGTGATAAGCAAACCCTGTTTCTGATAGAAATCAATTAGAGGCTGAGTCTGATTATTATAGGTTAGTAAACGATTCTTGGCAGTTTCTACGTTGTCATCTGAGCGCTGATAAAGCTCTCCGGCACACTGACCACAAACCCCTTCTTTTTCTGGTTTGTTAAAGACCATATGATAGGATGCTCCACACTGCCGACAGACACGACGTCCGGTTAAGCGAGGAATTAATACATCTTCAGCAACTTCTATGTTGATCACACCATCAAGTTTCATGCCAAGGCGATCTAAAATTTCAGCTAAAGCCGTGCCTTGCGCTAAGGTACGCGGGAAACCATCAAGAAGAAATCCCTTTACACAATCCGGTTGTGCTAAGCGTTCCGCGACAACCCCAATTGTCACTTCATCAGGAACTAAGCCCCCGGCATCCATAAATGACTTAGCCTTGAGCCCTTGTTCCGTTCCATTTTTAATAGCTGCCCTAAACATGTCTCCCGTCGAAATATGGGGAATACCAAAACGTTCCACCAGCGGACCAGCCTGCGTCCCTTTTCCTGCTCCCGGACCACCCATTAAGATAATTTTCATTTCAATTCCTCCTCTTTTATTTCATAAACCCTTGATAATGTCTCGCCATAAGTTGCGATTCAATCTGTTTCATCGTCTCGAGCGCAACCCCAACTACAATCAGTAAGGATGTTCCGCCAAAATAGATGTTCTTGAGTCCGGTAAGTCCGATAACCAGTGTCGGTAGGACTGCGATCAAAGCAAGAAATACACCCCCGGCTAATGTAATACGGTTCAATATTTTAGACAAGTACTCCGCCGTAGGACGCCCAGGTCGAAGGCCCGGTATGAAGCCTCCATACTTCTTCAAGTTTTCTGCTACATCTGAAGGATTAAAGGTAATAGACGTGTAAAAGTAAGTAAAGAAGATAATAAGCACTCCATAAACCAGCAGGTAAGGGATTGATGTAAGCTGACCATTCATGCTAAACCATTTGCCGACAAATTGCGCAAATCCTGAAGTTGGAGCCCATGTTGAGATTGTCTGAGGTAAGGCAAGCAAGGAGATTGCAAAAATGACGGGGATGACACCGGCCTGGTTAACTTTCAACGGGATATGGCTGCTTTGTCCTCCATACACCCTACGGCCGACTACCCTCTTGGCATATTGAACCGACACTCGACGCTGCCCTTCCTGAACATAGATAACACCTGCGGTAATAAATATCACGATAAGAATCAACCCGATAATGGACAGAAGGTTGACCTCCCCGACTCTTAACATGTCCCACAGAGACGTGATGGCTGACGGGACCCGCGAAACGATTCCCGCAAAGATGATCAGGGAGATACCGTTTCCGACACCCTTTTCTGTGATTGCCTCCCCAAGCCACATTAAAAACATGGTTCCAGCGGTTAAAACGAGCGCGCATAATAGATAGATCGGCCATCTCAGCTCCGGGCTGGGAATTATCACCGCATCACGTACCCCAAAAGTCAGTCCAAAAGCTTGAATAAATCCCAAGCCAACGGTGGCATAGCGGGTATACTGGGTGATCTTTTTGCGCCCATAGTCACCCTCTTTAGCCAGCCTTTCAAGGGAGGGTATGACAACCTGCAGAAGCGAAAAAATAATTGAAGCTGTAATATAGGGCGTAATACTCAGCGCAAATACAGACAAACTTTTAAAGGAACCACCGGAAATCGTGTCCATGAAATTCATCATGACTCCCGATCCAAACAATTGCTCCAGCCTGTCCCGATCAATAAAGGGGGTTGGAATATGTGCCCCGATCCGAAAGATCAAGAACATCAGTAGGGTGTAGATGATTTTTTTCCTGAGATCCGTGGCATTCCACGCATTCTTCACGGAATTGGCAATCATTCTATTCCTCCTCTACTTTTCCACCCGCCGCAACAATCTTCCTGGCCGCGGCTGGGCTGACTTTGTCAATTCGAATGGTCAGTGCTTTGGTCAGTTCCCCCGTTGCTAAAATCTTCACGCCATCTTTAACCGCCTTGATGAGGCCGCTTTCCAGAAGGCTTTCAATCGTCACTACCGTATCGTTCTCAAAACGTTCCAAATCACGGACATTCAAGGCGACAATGTTTTTCCTTGAGATATTATTAAAACCTCGCTTCGGCATTCTACGATACAGTGTATTTTGTCCGCCTTCAAAACCTGGTCGGACACCGCCGCCTGCGCGCGAGTTTTGCCCTTTGTGTCCTTTACCGGAAGTTTTACCATGTCCAGACCCAACTCCACGCCCCAAACGTTTAAGTGCATGTGTTGATCCTTCGGCAGGCTTAAGTTCATGCAGTTTCATGCTTACCCACACCTCCTTCTATTGAGCTTGGGTCTCTACAGTAACCAAGTGCATGCATTTATGAACCATCCCTAGAATACCAGGGGTGTCTTCATGAACTGCACTTGATCCGACTTTTCCTAAGCCAAGTGCTTGTAACACTTTGTGTTGTGCTTTTGAATACCCGATCGGACTCTTTGTCAGTGTCACTTTAATTTTCATGGCCGACCCTCCTTAGCCTAGAACTTCTGCTACGGTCTTACCTCGCAGTTTGGCAACATCCTCTGGTCGTTTGAGAGCCTTTAACCCTGCTATCGTCGCATTGACAATATTGTGGGCGTTTGCCGAACCCAAAGACTTCGTTAGGATATCATGTACTCCGGCAGCTTCAAGGCACTTCGCCAGCTTTACCTAGTCCTGCGCCGACACGACCGTGACCGTCTCCTACCACTACGAGCGCGCTAAAGCTGAAACGGCGTCCGCCCTTGACAACTTTGGCAACCCGAGCAATATGAACGACCTTTTCATTCATATCCGACTTGTTAGCTTCGAATTTAGCCAATTTGATTTCCCCCCTTTACCCTGGTTTAAAAGCTGAGCCCCGCTTCGCGTGCTGCTGCCGCCAACGCTGAGATTCTGCCGTGATAAATATTTCCTCCCCGATCGAATACAACTTGGGTAATTCCTTTTTCCAAGGCTTTCTTCGCCACCAATTCGCCGACCTTATGAGCGCCGGCGGTATTCCCACCTGACAGATCAGCAGCTTTGAACTCCGGATCGAGGGAAGAAGCAGCAACTAATGTTACACCCAGCTGATCATTGATTACTTGAGCGTAAATATGATTCAAGCTCCGGAAAATTGCCAAACGCGGGCGTTCAGCAACGCCGACTATAGTTTTGCGGATTCTCTTATGCTTTTTAAGGCGAAGAGCTTTTCGATCAATGCGCTTAATCATAGCGAACACTCCTTTCACTACTCAGCAAGAGATTTGGCCCTTGCCTATTACTGTTACTTATTTAGCACCTTTTTTACCACCAGTTTTACCAACTTTACGTCGGACAACTTCACTTTCGTAGCGAATACCTTTACCTTTGTAAGGTTCAGGCTTGCGCTCTGAACGTACAACAGCGGCAAAAGCGCCAACAAGTTCTTTATCCATCCCTTTAATCAAAATCTTATTTGGAGCTGGAATTTCAAAGTCAATTCCTTCAAAGGGAGTGAGTTCTACAGGATGAGACTTGCCGACCGTTAAGACCAGCTTATTTTCTTTTTTCGCAGCACGATAACCAACCCCGACCATATCCAGTCCCTTGGTAAATCCATTCGTAACCCCTTCCACCATATTGGCGATTAGGGTTCGGGTCAAGCCATGTAAGGATCTGCTAAACGGATCATCATTTGGTCGTATGACTTTGATCTGCGAGTTTTCAACCACAATGTTCATTAATGAATGCAGCTCTCTCGTTAAGGTACCTTTCGGGCCCTTAACTGTGACCACATTTTTATCTATTTTGAAGTCCACTCCACTGGGAATCCCAATGGGGCGCTTGCCAATTCTGGACATTCCCTGCACCTCCGCCTTAAAAAATTACCAAATGTAGGAGATCACTTCACCGCCAAGGCCCTCTTTCCGGGCTTTTTTATCTGACATAATCCCCTTAGAAGTCGAAATCACTGCGATTCCGAGTCCCCCGAGAACTTTCGGCATTTCATCCTTTTTCGCATAAATGCGTAGTCCCGGACGGCTAATCCGTTTTAGCCCGGTAATAACACGCTCCCGGTTAGGACCGTATTTCAAATACATCCGAATAACGCCTTGTTTGTCGTCTGTAATATATTCTACGTCTTTGATGTACCCTTCTGCTTTAAGCAGTTCCGCAAGCTCTTTCTTAATACGAGATGCCGGTACCTCAACTTTATCATGGTAAACCATTCCCGCATTGCGGATCCGTGTTAAAAAGTCTGCAATCGGATCTGACATTGACACTTCCGTCGTCCCCCTTCCTTACAATGTTTTACCAACTGGCCTTCCTGATTCCAGGAAGTTCCCCTTTGTGAGCCAGCTCCCGGAAGCAAATCCGGCAAATTCCAAATTTCCGCATGTAAGCATGGGGACGTCCACAAAGCTTGCAACGGTTATGCGTACGTACAGCGAATTTTTGTCCACAATTTTGGCGGACAACCATTGATGTTTTAGCCACTCTCTTGAACCTCCTTTTCTCTAATCACGGTACGGCATTCCAAAGCCGCGCAGCAACTCGCGAGCTTCTTCGTCCGTTGTTGCCGTTGTTACGAAGACTATATCCATTCCGCGAAGTTTGTCGATCTTGTCATACTCCATTTCGGGAAAGATCAGTTGCTCCTTGATTCCTAAAGTATAATTACCGCGTCCGTCAAACGCCTTCGCTGAAACACCGCGGAAGTCACGCACGCGTGGTAAAGCAACATTTAAGAGGCGATCTATAAATTCATACATCCGTTGACCTCGCAGGGTAACTTTGCACCCGACTGACATCCCTGTACGGAGTTTAAATGCCGCAATGGATTTCTTAGCCCGCGTGACCACTGGTTTTTGTCCCGAAAGCTTCATTAGGTCTGCGACAGCGGAATCGATCGCCTTAGAGTTTTGAACCGCTTCGCCGACACCCATGTTAATAACAATTTTGTCAACTTTGGGAATTTGCATGACGTTCGTATAAGCAAACTTCTGCTGTAAGGCAGGAGTGATTTCGTTTTGGTATCTATCCTTCAGACGAGCCACTTTTGGTCCCTCCTTTCGCGCTTAGTGTTTATCAGGTAAATTCACACCACATTTTTTGCAGACGCGTACTTTTCCATTTTCCGTTACCTGGACACCGGCACGTGTCACGGAATTACACTCTTGGCAATATAACATGACGTTCGAGCTGGCCATTGGAGCTTCTTTGGAAACAATGCCGCCTTGAGGCATACTTTGAGAAGGTTTCGTATGACGCTTAATGATGTTGGCCTTCTCAACGATCACCCGACCTTTCTTGCGCATCACATCGATAACTTTGCCTTTTTTGCCGGCATCTTTACCGCTGATTACCATGACAAAGTCGCCCTTTTTAACGTGTATCTTTGCAGTCTGTACCTTATGCTTAGTAGCAGCCACTTTCTTCACCTCCATCTGTCATGGGGTCTTAGATAACTTCCGGTGCCAGGGAAATAATTTTCATAAATTTATCACGTAACTCACGAGCAACCGGTCCGAAGATACGAGTGCCACGAGGGCTTTGGTCATCTTTAATGAGTACTGCTGCGTTTTCGCTAAACCGAATATAAGAACCGTCAGGACGTCTGATTTCTTTTTTTGTCCGCACAATAACGGCCTTAACAACTTCCCCTTTTTTAACAACGCCCCCCGGCGTTGCTTGCTTAACTGAAGCTACAATTATATCACCGATCGAGGCGTACCGCCGCATTGAACCGCCCAGGACACGAATACACATTAGCTCTTTAGCGCCTGAATTGTCTCCAACCCTAACCCTGGTTTGTACCTGGATCATTCCCATTGACCCCCTTCCGAACTAAATATAAAAGTATCAGAAAGCAATTGCTTTCTGAGTTATCTCAACCACACGCCAACATTTATCTTTGCTCAAAAGGCGAGTTTCCATGATTGAGACAGTGTCTCCGACATGAGCCTCATTGTTTTCGTCATGAGCCTTATACTTTTTGGTGCGGGTGATCGTCTTTTTGTAAATCGGGTGACGCTGAGTAATATCAACTGCAACCACGACAGTTTTATCCATCTTGTCGCTCACTACCTTACCAATTCGGACCTTGCGCTGAGCTCTTTCCAATCTACAAAGCCTCCTTCCTCAACTTAGTCACGTTCAATCTTTAACTCGCGCTCACGTAGAATCGTTTTACCGCGAGCGATTCCTTTACGGACTTCGCGAATTCGCATCGGGTTATCGAGTTGTTTCGTTGCCAATTGGAAACGCAAATTAAACAGTTCTGTTTTGAACTCGTCGATTTCCTGGAGAACTTCGTCTGTAGTCATGTCACGGAAATCTTTAGTTTTCATTTGCGTCACCTCCTTCTTGATCTGCACGGGTAACGAACTTGCACTCGATCGGGAGTTTATGCATTGCCAGACGCAGAGCCTCACGTGCTTGTTCTTCCGATACGCCGTTCAATTCAAACATCACACGACCAGGTTTAACAACAGCAACCCAGTATTCCGGTGAACCTTTACCACTACCCATACGGGTTTCCGCCGGTTTTGCCGTAACAGGCTTATCCGGAAATATTTTTATCCAAACTTGACCTCCACGCTTAATAAATCGGGTCATCGCGATACGAGCAGCCTCAATTTGGCGGTTCGTAACCCAGCCGCATTCCATCGCCATAAGACCATATTCACCAAAAATAATGGTGTTACCGCGTGTTGCCTTACCATGCATCCGACCACGATGTTGTTTTCGATGTTTCACTCTGGATGGGACTAACATTTAGTTTCCTCCTTCCACCTGAGCAACGACCTTCTTGGCGGGAAGAATCTCACCTTTATAAATCCAAACCTTAATACCAATTTTGCCATACGTTGTATTGGCTTCCGCAAAACCGTAGTCAATATCGGCACGTAAGGTGTGAAGAGGTACTTTTCCTTCATGATACCATTCAGTTCGGGCAATTTCGGCTCCAGCCAGACGACCGCTGCATTGAATTTTAATTCCTTGGGCTCCTGTCCGCATTGTCCGGCCAACTGTTTGCTTCATTGCCCGACGGAAGGACACCCGTTTTTCGAGTTGCAGGGCGATGTTCTCGGCTACCAGCGTGGCATCCATTTCGGGTTTCTTGATTTCTACAATATTGACTGCGACTTGTTTGCCGGTTATAGCTTCAAGTTGCTTACGCAGATTTTCAACTTCAATACCACCCCGACCGATAACAATACCGGGTTTAGCTGCATGAACCGACACTTTAACGCGACTGGCTGCTCGTTCAATCTCAACTTTTGGACAACCGGCTTGCTTAAGTTTATTTTTGACAAATGCCCGAATCTTCAAGTCTTCATGAAGAAGTTCCTTGTAGTTTCTGTCTGCATACCATCGGCTTTCCCAGTCCCGGATGATTCCGATGCGGAGGCCTTTGGGATTAACCTTTTGACCCACAGTTTAGCCCTCCTTCTTCTCGCCCACAACCACGGTAATGTGACTTGTCCGTTTCCGGATCTGGTCCGCACGTCCCATGGCTCGAGGCTTGATGCGTTTTAAAGTTGGCCCTTGATCCACACAAATTTCAGTAATTATCAGATCATCAACATTCAGGTCATAATTATGTCCTGCGTTGGCGACTGCAGACTTCAGCACTTTCGCCACATCGTCTGTGGAGCCGTTAGGTGTAAACTGAAGAATTGCGAACGCATCACTGATTTTTTTGCCACGGATCAAATTGACAACCTGGCGCACCTTACGAGGAGAGATACGTACATATTTTGCCACTGCTTTTGCTTGCATGTGCCTTTAGTCCCCTCTCGAATTAACGTAAGCCGCTGGATTTTTCGCTTCCAGCATGGCCCCTATAGGTGCGAGTAGGCGAAAACTCTCCGAGTTTGTGCCCTACCATATCTTCGGTAACATAGATAGGAACATGTTTCCTGCCATCATGAACCGCAATAGTTTGTCCGACCATTATCGGAAATATTGTTGAGCGTCTGGACCACGTCTTAATAACGCGTTTTTCACCTGATTTGTTCATCGCTTCGACGCGCTCGAGCAAACGAGGTTCGGCGAAAGGTCCTTTTTTCAGAGATCTGCTCATATATGGGCCTCCTTTCGACTACTTAGTCCGCCGTTTCACAATGAAGCGATTCGACGAGTTCTTTTTCTTGCGGGTTTTTGCTCCCAGTGCCGGTTTCCCCCAAGGTGTACATGGGTTGCGACCAAGCGAGTTACGCCCTTCACCCCCACCATGCGGATGATCACAGGGGTTCATTACCGAACCACGAACTGTTGGTCTAAGGCCCATCCAGCGAGACCTTCCGGCTTTACCAACGTGAATGTTCTCATGGTCGAGATTTCCGACTTGACCAATAGTTGCCCGGCACTCAATGCGAATCATGCGCATTTCACCGGACGGAAGTCGCAGCGTTGCATAGGAACCTTCTTTGGCCATGAGTTGAGCCGATCCACCGGCTGAGCGAACCATCTGTGCTCCTTTACCGGGTTTCATCTCGATGTTGTGTAATAAAGTTCCCACAGGGATGTTCTGAAGTGGCAGTGAATTACCAACTTTGATGTCTGCATCCGCACCGGAAGTAACTATTTGATCAACTTGTAACCCGTTCGGTGCTAAGATATAAGTTTTAAGTCCATCCTGATAGAACAGTAAAGCGATATTGGCGGAGCGGTTTGGATCATATTCAATGCTCTCGACACGAGCAGGGATGCCATCCTTATTCCGCTTGAAATCAATAATGCGGAACCTTCGTTTATGTCCGCCGCCTTTGTGGCGCACACTTAAACGTCCGTCATTATTGCGACCGGCCTTTTTAGTCAAAGGCTTTAGTAAAGAACGTTCAGGTTCTGTGCGCGTGATCTCATCGAAGGTCGACACTGTCATATTACGACGACTTGGTGAGGTGGGTTTAAGAGTTTTTAAGGCCATCGGTTTTCATTATCCTCCTTTACTTCAAGCTGCTTACAGGCCCGCGTAGTTTTCAATCTTATCTCCGGCTTTAAGCGTAGCAATTGCTTTTTTGCGGTTAGATGTTTTTCCAACATACTTGCCGACCCGCTTCTTTTTGCCTTTGACATTCATGGTACGGAGTTCGACAACCGATACTTTAAACAGCTTTTCTACCGCTGCTTTGATTTCGATCTTGTTGGCAGCGGGATCTACCCAGAAGGAGTATTTGTTCTCCTCGACAAGCCCAACAGACTTCTCTGAGATTACCGGACTTTTGAGAACATCACGTGCGTCGCGCATTACGCTAACACCTCCTCGGTTTTAGTTACCGCCGCTTTAGTCATGACAAGAATATCATGATGAAGTATGTCCATCACATTCATTCCTGCAACATCCGTTGTTTTTACACCCTCGATGTTGCGCGCGCAACGTTGGACCACCTCATCTATGTTATCCATCACGATCATAGCCTTCTTGTCTATCTGAAGAGCAAGGAGCACTTTTACCATTTCACGGGTTTTTGCTTCACCCATGCTCAAATCGTCAAGAACAATCAGCTGTTGCTCCATAACCTTCGAAGAAAGTGCCGAGTGCAAAGCCAATCGGCGGACTTTTTTAGGTAATTTAAAGCCGTACTTGCGAGGTTTGGGTGCAAATACTACCCCACCGCCTCTCCACAATGGAGAGCGTGTACTGCCGGAACGTGCACGACCTGTTCCTTTTTGACGGAATGGTTTGCGTCCGCCTCCGCGCACTTCACCGCGTAACAAGGCCGATTGGGTGCCTCGCCTTGCTCCGGCTAATTGGGATACTACCGCAGAGTGAAGAACATGAATATTCGGGGTAATTCCAAATACACTTTCGCTCAATTCAATTTCACCGACCTCTGTGCCTTGCATATTAAATACTTGAACTTTCGGCATTGCTTATTCCTCCTTTCTCAGTGTTACTTCGCCTTGACAGAAGGCTTCAGAATGAGCAACGATTTATTCGCTCCCGGGACAGCCCCTTTGATCAAGATCAGGTTTTTATCGACATCAACTCGCACAACTTCCAGGTTTTGTATGGTAACGCGCTTGCCACCCATACGTCCGGGCAGCTTACGACCTTTATATACTCGAGCCGGGCCCTTCGCGCCTAAGGAACCTGTCCGATAATGATATTTCGAGCCATGCGCCATCGGTCCGCGATTAGCATTATGACGCTTGATCATTCCAGTGAAACCCTTTCCCCTAGATGTACCGACAACATCAATTTTGTCGCCAACAGTGAATAAATCCACTTTTACTTCCTGGCCGATTTCAAAACTCTCCACATCACTGGTCCGGAACTCACGAACATAGCGCATCGGCTTCAGTGAAGCCTTTTGGAAGTGCCCTTTGCGCGGTTTATTGCATAAGCTTTCGCGCAGAACTAAAAATCCAAGTTGAATAGCGTTGTAGCCATCACACGCTACAGTTTTCTTCTGGACCACCGGGCACGGACCCGCTTCGATAACTGTAATCGGAACTACACGTCCTTCGGGTGTGAAAATCTGAGTCATACCTATTTTTTTGCCTAAAATTCCTTTGGACACGAATGCCACCTCCTAAACGCTTTGAAGTGCGCCAGTTTCGTTCCGGAGCACGAGAGCGTCGTTTTATTTATTTTGTCGCGATCTTCGACGGTAACTACTCCACGCTACCGGGCGTTTCTCGCAGCAAACATAACAGTAGTATATCACAGAATAAAAAGTTTAGCTACTCCAAAACAACGAAATATGCTAATTACAGCTTGATTTCTATGTCCACACCCGCGGGTAAGTCTAAACGCATAAGCGCATCCACAGTTTTTGGCGTAGGCTCCAGAATATCAATCAAACGTTTATGAGTGCGCATCTCAAACTGTTCGCGAGAATCTTTATTGACATGAGGAGAGCGTAAAATTGTATAGACGCTTTTCTCTGTCGGTAGGGGAATCGGTCCACTGACCTGCGCTCCAGTCCGCTTGGCAGTTTCTACAATGCGTTCGGCGGATTGGTCAAGAGTTTTATGGTCAAAGGCTTTAAGGCGAATCCTAATTTTTTGGCTCATAAGTTTATATCTACCTCCTCATATTACCCGTTACACGGGTTTCGAGCGTAAAAATTCCCTGGTTCAAGCGGAGTCACCTGCCCAGCAACCTTCTACACCCTTCCAGAAGTCAGAGGTCAGATGCCAGAGATCAGATAGATGAGCACGGCACTCAACCATCAGACGCTTTGGTATCCAACCTTCGTTCGCAGAGAGGAAGAAATCCTTCCTCTCTGCGAACTCCGAAAAGTTCACGATTATTCATTAATCTTAGAAACAACACCCGAACCAACGGTGCGGCCACCCTCGCGGATAGCAAAACGAAGTCCTTCTTCCATAGCGATTGGAGTGATGAGTTCAACATTAATCGTCACGTGGTCTCCCGGCATAACCATTTCAATACCCTCTGGAAGAGTGATAACACCGGTTACGTCCGTTGTACGGAAGTAGAATTGCGGACGATAGTTGTTGAAAAACGGCGTATGGCGTCCGCCTTCTTCTTTATTCAAGATATAAACCTCACCCAAAAATTTTGTATAAGGTTTAATTGAGCCTGCCTTAGCTAAAACTTGTCCCCGCTCGACTTCTTTACGATCAACGCCACGCAGAAGCGTACCGATATTATCTCCAGCCTGTGCTGAATCAAGGAGTTTACGGAACATTTCAACCCCGGTTACAACGGTCTTACGAGTATCCGTCAAACCAACGATTTCAACTTCGTCTCCAACTTTAACCGTTCCGCGATCAACGCGACCCGTCGCAACTGTACCACGACCAGTAATTGTGAAGACGTCCTCAATAGGCATCAAGAAAGGCTTATCCTTGTCGCGCTCGGGAGTTGGAATGTAGGAATCAACGGCATCCATCAACTTCCAGACATCCCCGCACCATTCGCATTCACGTGTTCCACAACCGCAGTTCAGGGCTTTGAGAGCAGAACATGGAATGATGGGAATATTGTCGCCATCAAACTCGTACGCCGTTAGGAGTTCGCGAAGTTCCATTTCGACGAGTTCGATAAGCTCCTCATCGTCAACCATGTCTTTTTTGTTAAGACAGACAATAATATTAGGAACACCTACCTGGCGAGCCAGGAGGATGTGTTCACGAGTTTGGGGCATAGGGCCATCAGCAGCAGACACGACGAGGATTGCACCATCCATTTGAGCTGCGCCGGTGATCATGTTTTTAACATAGTCAGCGTGGCCTGGGCAGTCCACATGAGCATAGTGACGAGTCGCTGTCTCATACTCCACATGAGCAGTGGAGATGGTAATTCCACGCTCGCGCTCTTCAGGGGCTTTGTCAATTTCATCAAACGCCGTGGCTACTGCGCCACCGACTTTGGAGAGACAAACGGTGATTGCCGCTGTCAAGGTGGTTTTCCCATGGTCGACGTGACCAATGGTTCCAATGTTAACATGTGGTTTCGTTCGCTCGTATTTCGCTTTCCCCATTTTTTTCACTCCCTTAAAATAATTAGATATTTCTTATTTCAAAGAGGTTTTAGAAACTCGAAGATTTTGAGCTTCTAATTTTCAAGCTTCGAACCTCGAACCTCGAACCTCGAACCTCGCTTAAGCGCCTTGGCGTTTGGCAATGATGCCTTCGGCAATGCCTTTAGGCACTTCTTCATAGTGGTCAAACTGCATAGTATAGGTCCCACGTCCTTGAGTGGCGGATCGTAGATCCGTCGCATAGCCGAACATTTCGGAAAGTGGAACAAATCCCCGGATAATTTGGGCATTACCATGGGTTTCCATTCCTTCAATTCGTCCTCGGCGTGAGCTTATATCCCCAATAACGTCTCCCATGTAATCCTCGGGTAAAGTCACTTCAACTTTCATGACTGGTTCAATGATCGCAGGGTCCGCCTTGAGTGCACCGGCTTTAAAGGCCATGGATCCGGCTATTTTAAAGGCCAGTTCTGAAGAGTCAACATCGTGGTAAGAACCGTCATAAACGGTAGCTCGCAGGTCAAGAACAGGGTATCCGGCTAAAATACCATTTTGCATGGCTTCCTGGATACCAACACCAATGGGGTTAATATATTCCCTGGGAATAACCCCGCCGACCACTTTATTGACGAACTCAAAGCCGCTTCCCGGTTCAAGCGGCATAAGTTCGATCCAGCAGTGTCCGTATTGTCCACGGCCACCAGACTGGCGAACAAACCTTCCTTCGGATTTGACAGTACGCCGAATGGTTTCTTTGTAAGCAACTTGTGGGCGTCCTACATCACATTGTACACTAAATTCCCGCTGCAGGCGGTCAACAATAATCTCGAGATGGAGCTCGCCCATTCCTGCAATAATCGTCTGCCCGGTTTCAGGATCTGTGCGAACTCTAAAGGTCGGATCTTCTTCAGCAAGACGAGTAAGTGCACTTCCCATTTTTTCCTGGTCCACTTTCGTCTTAGGCTCAATTGCCACATCGATTACCGGCTCAGGAAACACCATTTTTTCCAGGATAATGGATGCGTTCTCATCACACAAGGTATCCCCTGTTGTAGTGTCTTTCAACCCAACTGCGGCTGCAATATCCCCTGAACGCACCTCCTGGATATCTTCGCGGTGATTGGCGTGCATTTGAAGAAGGCGTCCAATGCGTTCTCTTTTGCCTTTAGTTGAATTATAAACATATGAACCGGCACTCAACACACCGGAATACACCCTGAAAAAAGCTAACTTGCCGACGAATGGGTCAGCCATGATCTTGAAGGCCAACGCGGAAAATGGTTCGCTGTCAGAAGCTGTCCTATGCTCTTCCGCGCCGTTCGGATTTATCCCTTTAATAGGCGGCACGTCTAAGGGCGACGGCATGTAATCAACTACGCTGTCAAGCAACGGTTGCACACCTTTGTTCTTGAAAGCAGATCCACATAGAACCGGGATAAATTTGTTCCCGATAACTCCGCGACGTATACCGTCACGAATTTCCTGCTCCGTGATTTCTATCCCTTCAAGATACTTCATCATGAGTTCATCACTCGTTTCAGCGACCGCTTCAACCATTTTATCATGATACTCATTGGCTAATTCAAGCAGGTCTTCCGTAATCGCGTCGTGTACTTCGGCAGTGCCTAAGTCGTCCGTATAAATAGTGGATGTCATCGTAACTAAATCCACGATACCTTTAAAGTTTTCCTCGATACCAATCGGCAACTGAATTGGAACAGGGTTGGCACCCAACCGATCAGCTATCATTGATACACCACGAAAGAAATCAGCACCCAGCCGGTCCATTTTATTAATAAAAGCGATACGGGGAACTTTGTATTTATCCGCTTGACGCCAGACAGTTTCGGATTGGGGTTCAACTCCGCCGACAGAACAGAATACTGCTATCGCACCATCAAGTACCCGTAGAGAACGTTCGACTTCTACCGTGAAGTCCACGTGCCCTGGTGTGTCTATTATGTTAACCCGATTATTCTTCCACTCGCAGGTTGTAGCTGCAGAAGTAATGGTAATGCCGCGTTCCTGTTCCTGGATCATCCAGTCCATTGTTGCCGCCCCATCATGAACTTCACCAATTTTATGCACTCGTCCAGTGTAAAAAAGAATACGTTCCGTTACCGTTGTTTTCCCAGCATCAATGTGCGCCATAATTCCGATATTGCGAGTATTTTCTATTGCAAATAGTCTTGCCACGGTGATTCCCCCTCCTTTCTGTCAACATCATATGCATCAAACTACCATTTGTAATGCGCAAAAGCCTTATTGGCCTCCGCCATTTTATGCATATCCTCTTTCTTCTTGACAGAACCGCCCGTATTGTTAGAAGCGTCGAGTAATTCTCCGGCAATCCTTTCCTGCATGGTTTTTTCGCCGCGCTTTCGTGCCATAGCGACAAGCCAGCGCAGACCAAGCGTAGTGCGTCGATCGGCACGCACTTCAATAGGCACTTGATAATTTGCACCACCAACACGGCGAGACTTTACTTCCAATACCGGCATAACGTTTTTCAACGCGTTGCTAAAGACTTCTATTGGATCTTTACCAGATTTTTCTTTAATTATTTCAAATGCATTATGGCAAATAGCCTCTGCTGTTCCCTTTTTACCGTCTAACATAATTTGATTAATAAGCTTAGTTAGAGTTTGATTTTTGTAAATCGGATCCGGCAGAACATCGCGTTTCCCGATATATCCTTTACGTGGCATTAGTTTACTCCTTTGTAACGTATTTCTATACACTTTTATGCAATACTTTAAGCCTTTTTAGGATATTTAGCTCCGTATTTCGAGCGTCCTTGCGCACGTTTTTGAACTGCGGTTGTGTCCAGGGTGCCACGAATCACGTGATAACGTACGCCTGGGAGGTCTTTAATACGACCACCCCGGACGAGAACCACGGAGTGTTCCTGTAAGTTGTGTCCGATTCCTGGAATATAAGAAGTTATCTCGAACCCATTAGTCAAACGTACACGCGCAACTTTTCGAAGTGCGGAGTTAGGTTTTTTCGGAGTAGTAGTATAAACTCTGGTACAAACTCCACGTTTTTGAGGAGACCCTCCTGATGGATATTGCTTACGCTTAAGAGAGTTATAGCCCCACTGTAAAGCTGGAGCTGTTGATTTTTTTTCAATTGAGGCACGTCCATTACGAATAAGTTGATTAATTGTCGGCATGTCTCCACCTCCTTTCTGATCAGATCAATATACAAGGAATTGCTTGCAGCAGCATTTTGCAAGCAATTCCAAAACCTACGATACGTATCCTCCCACGCTTAAGCTTGTCACTGGTCTACCAATATGGCCGCTACGGCTGTGCCAACTTCGATTCCGCATGCTTTCCCGAGTTCCTTCATAGTCTGAACCTCAATACGCTCCACATTATGGTTTGCGCACCATTCTACGACAGAACGAAGAACATGTGGTTCAGCATCTTTTGCAATAAACAAACGTCTGACGAGTCCCTTTTCCAGAGCACGTTGGGTTTGTTTTAGCCCAACTGTTTTATGTTTAACGTTTTTAAAGGTTTCATCAAGCACCAAAATGCTTTCCCCCTTAATCATACTTTAACATTTTAGCATTAGATATCCGGCGTGTCAATAATTCGATTAATTTGTTCCCAAAGTTCTTATAGTTCGATACCTTGACATGCCGGTTCCGGCAGGAATTAATTTACCGATGATCACGTTCTCCTTTAATCCCAGTAAGGGATCAACTTTTCCTTTTATGGCCGCTTCCGTGAGAACTCGAGTTGTTTCTTGGAAAGAAGCCGCAGAGAGGAAGGAATCTGTCGCCAGGGAAGCCTTAGTAATCCCTAATAATACCGGGTGAGCTACTGCAGGTTCCCCACCTCCGGCAATAGTCCGCGCATTCTCGTCCTGAAAGTCAAAAACATCAATCAGACCACCCGGGAGCAGACTCGTATCTCCCGCGTCATCAATTTTCACCTTGCGCAACATCTGACGAACCATTACTTCAATGTGTTTATCATTGATATCTACCCCTTGCAGCCGATATACACGTTGAACTTCACCTAGCAGATAGACCTGAACTCCGCGTTGACCCTTAACTTTAAGCATATCATGCGGATTGACGCTTCCTTCTGTCAACTCATCTCCTGCTTCGACTATTTGATTTTCTTTAACACAGAGTCGCGATCCGTAGGGAATAGTATACGTTAGATGCTCCTCGGTTTCAGTGAAGAGGTCTATTTCCCGTCGTCCTTTCACTTCACTGATTGATACCTTCCCGCCCGCTTCCGAGATGATCGCTTGCCCTTTTGGTTTACGGGCTTCAAACAGCTCTTCTACCCGTGGCAGACCTTGGGTTATATCACCCCCCGCAACCCCACCGGTATGGAACGTTCGCATCGTTAGCTGAGTTCCAGGTTCTCCAATAGATTGTGCTGCAATAATTCCAACCGCCTCACCCATCTCAACCGGGCGTCCGGTTGCGAGATTGCGACCGTAGCACTTCTTGCAAACACCATAACGTGATTTACATGTCAATACCGAGCGGATTATGACTGAATCGTAGGATTTGACGATTTCCTCCGCCTGTTCCTCCGAGATTTCATGCTCAGGTGAAGCGAGTACTTCTCCTGTCTCCGGATGGTTTACATCTTCCAAGACAAAGCGTCCGACAAGGCGATCTACTAAGGGTTCAATAATTTCCGGGCCATCTTTAATATCTTCTACCAATATGCCCGTCATCGTTCCGCAGTCTTTTTCACGTACTATCACATCTTGAGATACGTCTACCAGACGACGAGTCAGATAACCTGAGTCGGCTGTACGCAAGGCAGTATCTGCAAGGCCTTTCCGAGCACCGTGCGAGGAAATGAAATATTCTAAAACGGTTAACCCTTCACGAAAGTTGGCCTTGATCGGCAGCTCAATCGTTCGTCCAGACGGGTCAGCCATAAGTCCCCGCATTCCCGCCAGTTGTCTCAGCTGTTGAATATTACCCCGGGCACCGGACGTTGCCATCATGTACACCGGATTAAATGGATCCAAGTTATCCATTAACGCCTGGGTCACTGTTATCGTGGCCTTCGACNNTCAGCTTTAGTCAGGATTTCCATCTTATCCCGAGGGGCCGTTATGTCCGTTAATCCGACGGTTATTCCTGCTCGAGTAGAGAACTTGAACCCTTGATTCTTCAGCCCATCCAGCAAGGAGGCTGTCGCTTCATAACCACACCGGCGATACGTTTTTGCCACGATATCTCCAAGGCCTTTTTTGCCAATAACTTCATTGAAAAACCCAATTTCGGGAGGTATGACGGAGTTGAAGATTAATCGCCCAACGGTCGTCTCCAGGAG
>NZ_JCAIJG010000009.1:0-2788 GCF_059735615.1 Desulfosporosinus sp. Tol-M2 | reverse complement strand
ACAACCGTTTTGTCCCGGGCGATCGTGGAAATTGGAATTTACCCAGCTGTCGACCCGCTGGATTCTTCGTCGCGAATCCTTTCCCCTCTGGTGTTAGGAGAAGAACATTATTCCGTAGCGCGAAGTGTTCAGCAAATCCTGCAAAAATATAAGGAATTGCAAGATATTATTGCCATTCTTGGTATGGATGAGCTTTCTGAAGATGAAAAACTTATTGTTTTCCGGGCTCGTAAAATCCAACGCTTCYTGTCACAACCGTTCTCCGTTGCCGAAGCATTCACCGGCCAATCAGGAAAGTATGTACCATTGAAAGAAACTATTCGCGGCTTCAAAGAAATTGTGGAAGGAAAATACGATAACTTGTCAGAGGCCGCCTTCCTGATGGTTGGACCTATAGAAGAAGTAGTCGAAAAAGCCAAGACATTGGGGGGATAAGACATGGCAGGAGCATTCTCTCTACAGATCGTCTCCCCGGAAGGAAACGTCCTGAAAGAAGAGGTTGAGTTTGTTATTCTTCCCGGTGAAGCAGGCGAATTAGGAATTTTGCCGCACCACACAGCCCTGATTTCAGGATTGAAGATCGGTGTTATACGTTATACCCTGAACAGCACTGTTAAACGTGCGGCTGTTGCGGGGGGGTTTGTTGAAGTTGTCGATAATTCTGCAATAGTTCTTGCGGAAACTGCCGAGCTGAGTGAAGATATCGATATCGCTCGCGCAATGGAAGCTAAAGAACGGGCGCAGAAGCGTCTGGCGGCACTTTCCAGTGACACCGACGTACAACGTGCTGAGTTAGCGTTGCGAAGAGCAATTGCTCGCCTTAGTGCCGCAGGAGAAAAGAAATAAACTCTCGCTTGTAGATGTATTGTAATTTTTGTTAATAGAAAAGAAAAAGGGCCCTTCCAAGGGCTTTTTTTCTTGTGCTAGATTCGTCAGCTTCACTAGCAGAGAATGTAGTTTTATTGAGAAGACTTGAAGGAAAATCARGAATAATAGCGAATAGTGTATAGTGTGTAAGGACAAACAAGCTTTGCACAACGATTTCGGGAGGTTAATATGGAAGAGGAAATGGATTTACGGCAGTACTGGGAAGTGTTGCGCAAACATTGGGTGATCATAGTGGTATTACCACTAATTGCCGCGCTCACCAGCGGAATCATTAGTTTTTTTATCATCAAGCCGGTGTATCAAGCCTCCACTACGTTGATCGTCGGAAAAAAAGCTTTGGAGTCTGGCCAGGAAGCAATACAAATGCTGGAGAATAATGTCCTCCAAGCGAACCTACAACTTGCGAAGACTTATGCGGCAATCGCCCAGAGCCGCACCGTCGAACAAAATGTGATCAATAGCTTAAACTTACCGATGAGTATCGGAGGACTTGACAGTCTAATCTCTATAAATCCGGTGAAGACTACGGAAATTTTGGAAATTCAGGTGACTAATATAAACCCTGAATTGGCAGCGGCAATTGCCAACGCAATGGCTGAAGAGTTTTCCAAAGCTGTTATTGATATAAAAAAAGTAGATAGTGTCAGCATTGTGGATACCGCAGTGACTCCGGTTAGTCCCGTTAAACCCAATAAAAAGCTTAACGTGCTGCTTGCTTTTGTGGTGGGCTTGATGGCTGCGGTTGGCCTGGCCTTCTTGCTGGAATTTCTGGATAACACAATAAAGACCTCAAGTGATGTTGAGGAGCTTTTGGGGATTCCTGTATTGGGCGTTATTCCCAACTATCAAACAGGAAAACAAGGGTAAGAGGAGTAGATTCTATTGGCATATTCGCTAGTCACCTTTGAGCAGACGAAATCTCCCATCGCGGAGGCTTACCGGACCCTGAGGACGAATGTCCAGTTTACATGCGTGGATTCAGATACCAGGAAAATTATGATCACAAGCCCCGGACCCCGGGAAGGAAAAACAACAACAGTGGCCAACCTGGCGGTCAGTATGGCCCAAGCTGGGAAAACCGTCTTGATCATAGACGCAGATTTGCGCAATCCTACCCAGCATAAGCTTTTTGGCCTGGATAATGCTCAGGGGTTATCGGTAGCCCTGGTTCAAGATAAGGACTACCGGCAATATATTCGGGAAACAGCTGTGCCTTGTGTAAGGGTTCTCACAGGAGGTCCCATCCCTCCCAATCCTGCGGAGCTTATCGGGTCTAAACGGATGAAGCGTTTGCTCCAGGAAGTAAGCGAGCAATATGACATGGTCCTCATCGATACCCCTCCCATTGTTGCGGTGACAGATGCCGCGATTCTCGCCCAGGAAGTCGATGGAGTCATCCTGGTCCTGGCCTCTGGTGAAGTGAACAAGGAGTTTGCTCAAAGAGCGAAAGAACTGCTCGATAAAGTAGGCGCCAAGATCCTCGGGGCGGTACTCAATAAGGCGGACACGAAAACCAGCGAATATTACTATTATTACTACTATCACGGGTCTGACGATACCAAGAAGAAGCACAAGCGCCGTAAAGACCGCTCGGCACCATCGGAAGGATGATCAGATGATTGATATCCATAGCCACATCCTGCCCGGGCTGGACGACGGGTCAAAAAACATGGCAGAAACGCTGGGAATAGTGCGTCAGTTGCACGAGGCGGGATTTAAGACGCTTATCGCCACCCCGCACGTCCTGGAAGGAAGGGATTTCTTAAGTCCTGCGGAAATTCTGGCTGCAACGGAACAAGTGCGCCAAGCGGTTACCGAGGCTGGTATTCCGGTTGATATTCTACCCGGCGCTGAGAACTATATCTTCCCGGACCTAATAAAGTGGGTGCGTGCCGGAAAA
>NZ_JCAIJG010000070.1:0-3230 GCF_059735615.1 Desulfosporosinus sp. Tol-M2 | reverse complement strand
CATTAATATAGCCCTGTTCTTCATTAGTCGCTTCCAGCGGTACCGACACTTCAGTCGGTCGAGGAAGTGACTTTATTTTTTCTTGGATTTCCTCGACCAGTTTGAAGTCATATTCAGAACTTCCAGGGTCATTCTCTGACGTGGCTGTACCAGTAATGGTTTCCAGCAATATACTCTCCAGTAATGTTGAACAGGCATCAGCAACACGGTATTTGTCGTGATCTATTTCACATTTCGTAAGCCATGCAGAAACTGCGTCGAAAGAATCCGAGTTGTCCATCTGATCGCTTAGCCATTCGGAATACTTGTCCATATCACGGTGGTCGTAAATGTACTGGGCATCTTTAGCCTGAATATCCCTACCACCTTTTATATAGCGATATCGAGTGTCCGGTTTTCGTTTTAGAACCGCACAAGCATCCATTGCAGCATCCTGTATGAAATTCCCGATTATCTCCGTGAAGAAAATCGGTTCACTTGCTCCTCCGGAAATATACGGGAGTAGACCTTGGGCATAGTCGGAGAATTTCAAATTGATGTCACCTCCTGCAATRAATAAGACAATATTTTTCCCTGTCCGGGAGCGTCCGAAAGCGTCCGCCCAGTCCGCTTTTCAAAAGCCTTGTTTTGATAAAATTTGATTGACCCAATGAGAAGGGCATTCAAGCAAAAGTGCCAAGAATCACATTTGGTAATTATATCAAAAATCTTGGCGAAAAGCAAGATTTTCTGTAGATAAAGGGGGTGGGGGAAATGGCTAAAAATTCTAAGCAGACTTCCAAGGTGGTGGCTTCCAAGGCAAGCAAAATTCTCAATGATAATCGATACAGCAGTAACTCGAAGTCGGTTGCAGGCAGCGCTTTAAGTCAAACCAGATCTGGCAGGAAGAAGTAATCTGCCGAAGCACGGGACAGGCAGTGACGGATAACAATCAGCCTGCCTGTTCTCCCCTTAAGGGGAATTGATAAACAACGTTCATGCTCACTAAATAAATCTCAATGTCCGAATAGCGCTATAAGGACGGCGGGATGCATAAGAGTTCAGAGCACAGCGATAAAAGCTGTGTCGAGAATGAAGATGCACCCACCGTGATTTCGTGCGCCCATTTTTGGACAAGCGGAGTCTGTGGCCATCTTCTCCACAGGCTCTTTTTGTATTCCGCCGCCCTTTGCCCGGACGGAAAGGAATACAAAATGAAAATCAGGGTGCTGTATGAAGACAACATCAAGAACGGTCATCCGTTCTACACAACCATTGAAATCCCGGACGGCGATTACAGCGTAATGCTGGACACCGACTATGAACAGCGGCTTACGGAGGCAAAGCCGGAAAAGCGCGGTGAAGTCAAACGCTGTGAGACCGTCCAGGAGGTGTTCGACCTTATGAACAAGCGTGAGTATAACAACTGGCGCCAGCACAACAGGCATTGGGATGCCAGTGCTGTTCCGAACCGCATTGATGGCAAGCGCAGTAAAGCAATCCGCAAGGAGGAACAGCTTGAGCCCGGCAATGAAGTCTCAAAGATTCCAAACTATGTCGACGCATTCCCGGACTTCGCCGATGAGGAGCATCGTGATTATCAGTATGATTACGAAAACTGCTGCAGCCGCATCCGCAGCGCGATGAAGCCGGACTATGCCGAGATGATAATCGCAATCCATCTTGATGGCATGAAGCCGGGGGAATACGCAGAGTCTATCGGCGAAAAGCCGAACACGCTGAATCACCGTCTGCAGCGCGCAGAAAAGAAATTTAAAGAACTTTTTCCGAAAACGTCCTTTTCGCTCCTCTCCCGTGGCTACAAGGCAGAGGGACAACCCTCAAATCAAAATTGAGGAGGTAATTCGTTATGGAATTACAGGTTTTCAGAAATGCCGAGTTCGGCTCGGTGCGTACAACGGTTATCGAAGGCGAGCCGTATGTTGTCGGTAAGGATGTGGCGGAGGCGCTTGGATATACCAATACCCGCGATGCCCTCGCCAAGCATGTGGATGAGGAAGACAAGGGGGTAGCAAAATGCGACACCCTTGGCGGAAGTCAGGATTTCATCGTTATCAATGAATCCGGCTTATACAGCCTCATCCTATCCAGCAAGCTCCCGTCCGCGAAAAAGTTCAAACGCTGGGTGACGAGCGAGGTGCTGCCGGCCATCCGCAGACATGGCATCTACGCTGCCGATGAGCTTCTTGCCAATCCCGACCTTGCCATTGCCGCCTTCACGGCTTTGAAAGAGGAACGGCAAAAGGTCAGGGTGCTTTCGGAACAGGTAGCCGTGCAACAGCAGCAGATAACTGAAATGAGACCCAAGGCGTCATATTACGATGTCGTTCTTAATTGCAAAGACCTTGTCGCGATTTCGGTTATCGCCAAGGATTACGGATGGAGCGCCAACAGGCTCAACAGCTATCTGAACGAAAAGGGGGTTCAGTATAAGCAGGGCAAGATTTGGCTTCTGTATCAGAAATACGCCGAAAAGGGATACACCAGCACCAAGACCTTCAGTTCTCCCGGCGGCGACGGAGAGATACACAGCCACGTTCATACCTATTGGACTCAGGGCGGGCGGCTGTTTATCTATCACACGCTGAAGGCGGACGGCATCCTCCCTTTAATCGAACAGGAGGTGTGACTGATGGAACGGAATGAACGCTTCAACGCCTCCGGCTGTTATGACCCCGTTTCCTTCGAAGTCATGAGCAAAATCGAGCGTGAGGAGCGCAAGGCGGTTAAATCCGCCTTCCTCCCGCTCGTGTATATCTGCTGCCCCTACAGAAATGATCCCGTCGGCAACAGCGAAAAGGCGCGCAAGTTCTGCCGCTTCGCCGTAGACCGGGGATATATACCGCTCTGCACCATACTGCATTTCCCTCAATTCATGTCGGACACAGATCCGGAGGAACGTGAACTCGCCCTCTTTATGGACATCGTGCTCATGGGAAAATGCCAGGAAGTCTGGGTGCTCGGCGACACCATCACCGAAGGCATGAGCCGCGAACTGCATAAGGCAGAGCGGCGCAGGCAGCCTGTCCGCTATTTCAATAATGACTTTGAGGAGGCGGAACGTCATGCGTGAACTGCCCATCGCGTACGGTGGCAGCTGCTTCGCAAAGAAATGGTCGAATAAAAAAATCACCTTTGACGACCTCTGCGAAAGGCTGAAAACGACCATCCGCACCCCGGAGACTGCTGAGGAATATCCAAAGCTGCCTAAAGCGGAGCGGGACAGGGTC
>NZ_JCAIJG010000131.1:0-3731 GCF_059735615.1 Desulfosporosinus sp. Tol-M2 | reverse complement strand
ACATGAAGTGCACAAAATGCGGTTATGAAGCGTGCATGACGGAGTTTACCCGGGTGAGATGCAGGGGGTACTGTTCGACGGGGACTCATTTGCGGCAATGTCCCGAGTGCCAGGAAGTATCACCTTGTAATCCCTTAATAGAAGAGGTTTGGGAAGAAAAAAATAATATTAAGAGGCCGGATGATCAAGAGGAGTTTGACTTTTTCGAGTTATAGTGAGTTTTTCGGCATGATCCGCGAAATAAATCGCTTCGGCTGGTGGTGGAAAATGAATCTTATGCCGAAGAATGTATCGCAGCTATGAAAGGTGGTGAGACATGGAAGGAAGAATAGGAGCGAGAATTTGTTGCCATAAAGGGTGGTGGGGCACAGAAAGAAGAAGGATAATTTCTAATGCGTATTTGTAAAAAGTATAAAATTTGTTGTAATGTAAAATATATTGGATTTGGAGGTATTTAGAATGGCTGATCAAGAGCAAGTTATTTTTCACCCTAATTTCTTTAAAATTCCAGAAGATGGCAAGCCGTATTTAACCGAGGCGAAATGCACCAAATGCGGACAATTATGGTTTCCAAAGTTGCCGATCTGCCCGAGTTGTTTGAACGAAACCTTTGAGGACTCACCCATGGATCGGGTAGGCACACTGTATTCGTATACGGTCATGTATATTCCGCAGCCGGGACTCAAAGCTCCTTTGGCGATAGGCTATGTGGATTTCGCCAATGGGCTCAGGGTAGGGGCGCAGATTGATGTCCCGCCGGAGAATATTAGGATTGGAATGTCTCTACAGGTCGACTCTGCTGTAATCAGGGAAGATAAAACCGGCAAACAAACGATAAGCTACGTATTTAGGCCAGCGGAATAAAGCAAAGGAGGGTAAATAAGAATGAGAGACGTTTATATTGTTGGAGTAGGATGTACAACTTATTATCGAAAATCACCGGTCCCCGGGGCAGATCTCGGGCGTTTGGCAATAGTAGATGCACTGAAAGACGCCGGCCTTGAGGCCAAAGCGATCCAGAGCATCTTTGTAGGGGAAATGCCAGGACTCTCAGGCAGTATCTGTTTTGGACAACGGGTAGCTTGTACGCTGGGTATGGGCGGGGTACCGATGATGAACGTGGAGAGCGCCTGTTCCAGCGGCGCTTTAGCGTCAAGCCTGGCAATCAGAGACGTGGCCAACGGAGTTACGGATATTTCACTGGCTGCAGGCATTCAGAATATTTCTTGGTCCAGAACAGCCGGTACGGCTTTTTCGCCTGACGCCAATGACCCGGAAGGGGTTCAAGGGATAACTATGCCGGGGATCTATGCTATGAGAGCGAAACGTTATATGCACGAATTTGGCGCCACACCGGAGGACCTCGCTCTGACTGCTGTCAAAAACAGGCGGCATGCCATGAATAACCCGCGTTCGCAATTCCATGATCCAATTACGGTAGAGCAAGTTGTTAGCGCGCGATTAATATCTGATCCACTGACCTTGTTGATGAGTTGCCCTAATGCGGACGCCGGGGCGGCCGTGATCTTTACTACAAAAGAGAAAGCTATGCAGTTGGGCAAACCACTGATCAAAATATTGGTGAGCGAAGTAACTTCGGGGATTTTCACCAATGGATTCAGAGATATGACTTCGATGGAAATCACAGTCCGGGGCTCTAAAGAAGCTTATGAGAGAGCCGGCATTGGACCGGAAGATATCGATATGGTTGAGTGCCATGACGCCTTCGCGATTAATGAGCATTTATATACGGAAGCCATGGGTTTCTGTGGGCACGGCGAAGCTGTCGAGTTTATCCGCAGCGGCCAAAACGATTACGGTGGTAAAGTCGTGTTTAGCCCGCGCGGTGGCTTAATGTCGTGTGGACACCCGACGGGATGCAGCGGAGCGGCGCAGATCGCCGAAATGACTTGGCAATTACGCGGACAAGCCGGAGCTATGCAGGTGCCGAATGCTAAAACAGCAATGACCCATGTCACCGGCGGTGGAATCTACGGTTTGGATAACGCTGTGTGTACGGTTCATATCTTAAGCAGATAAGTTAATAGGGAATTGGAGTAAGCTGAGAGGACGACAAATAGGGGCAGAAATTATTACGATCGAAGCTCGGCAGGTCGTCTTCTTGGCATATTTTGGAGAAGTGAAGCAAGGGAAAGGAGCCGGATAAAATGGGCGTACAGAACAGGGTTGCAATAGTAACCGGATCTGGGAGCGGACTGGGTGAGGCAACAGCGATGATGTTGGCTCAGAACGGCGCTAAAGTGGTTGTTAATGATGTTGTTCCGGAGAAAGTAGACCAAGTAGTGGAAAAAATCAAAGCTGCCGGCGGGGAAGTCATGGGAGTGGTAGCTGATATTTCGAAGAAAGATCAGGCTCAAGCCATGGCGAAACAAGTTGTGGAACGCTTTGGCAGGATCGACATTCTGGTTAATAACGCAGGCATATCTCGGGACAAGGGCTTGCTGAAGCTCACGGAAGAAGATTGGGACATTGTGCTAAATGTTAATTTAAAAGGACCGTTCCTGTTGACCCAGGCGGTAGTTCCTTATATGAAGGAACAGAAATTTGGACGTATCGTGAATATTGCCTCCCGAGCTTATCTTGGCTGGCCAACGCAAGCCAATTATGCGTCCTCGAAAGGCGGACTGGTGAGTTTCAGCAGATCAATGGCTTTGGAACTAGCGAAGTCCCAGATCACAGTTAACTGTATAGCTCCGGGCTTGATCCGGACGCCATTGTATGATGCTTTGCCGGAGAACATTAAAGAGAACCTTGTAAAATCTCAGCCAACGGGTACAATTGGCAAGCCTGAGGATATTGGTTATGGAGTGCTGTTCTTCGCTGATGATGATGCTGACTATGTTACGGGACAGACGATCTTTATCTGCGGAGGGAAGAGTGTGCTAAGTTCCTTGTCGGTATAGTGGAAGAATAGGAAAAATTCAAGGAGGTATGCGAATCATGCAGATTAAGGGAAGAGTAGCCTTGGTGACCGGATCTGCCAGCGGGATGGGCAGGGGCACTGCCGAGATAATGGCCCAACATGGCGTTAAAATTGTTATCAACGACATTAACCAGGAACAGGTTGATGAAGTGGTTAAGGGCATCAAGGAAGCCGGCGGGGAAGCCATTGGCATCGCCGCGGATATTACCAAAAAAGATCAAGTGGAAGCGATGTTCCAGAAAGTCGTAGATACCTTTGGCCGGATTGATATCTTGGTCAATAATGCTGGAATTTCCAAGGACAAGGGCATATTGAAAATGTCGGAAGCAGACTGGGACAGTGTCTTGGCAGTTGACCTCAAAGGTGTCTTCCTCTGTTGTCAGGCAGCGATTAAGTTTATGAGAGAACAGAACTACGGGCGAATCGTGAACATATCGTCTCGGGCCTGGTTGGGAGGACCCGGGCAAGCCAATTACTCGGCGGCCAAGGCCGGAGTAGTGGGTTTAACCCGCACATTGGCCCTGGAAATGGGCAAAAAGGGGATCACTGTGAACTGCATCCCGCCGGGCATTATCGAGACTGCCATGTGGCAAGCTTTGCCTGAAGCAACCAAGGAACGATTAAATCAAGCTCAGCCCACTGGAAAGATCGGAGCGCCGCGTGATATTGCCCGGGCCGTAATGTTTTTTGCCAGTGACGAGGCCGGCTATATAACCGGACAAACCATGTATGTGTGCGGAGGAAAGAGCCTTTTTGCTAATATTGGCTAATTAGGTAAAACTGTACG
>NZ_JCAIJG010000043.1:0-3979 GCF_059735615.1 Desulfosporosinus sp. Tol-M2 | reverse complement strand
CAGCCGTCGTGCAGCAGCAAGCCAACTTAAAGACGGCTCAAACAAAACTTCAATCCATTCGAGAGGGATATAATGCCCAAACGTTAGCAGCGGCTCAGTCAGCACTCGCAAAAGCACAGCAGAGTTTAATCATTGCTCAGCAGAATGCGGATCCGGCTTATCTACTTGCAGGAGCTACTATCCTGGCACCGACGGATGCAGTGGTTATTAATTGTGGGCTGCAACTGTATCAATACACAACGAACAATTCAATTATCACGATCACTCCAACGGATGGCACGGAGAGTAATCTTGAAGTGGCAGCGTCGATTGATCAGGCAGATATTGCGCAGGTCGAAATAGGACAGAAAGTGGATATCACCCTTGACGCATACCCGGATGAGCATAGCAGCGGAACTGTGAGCTTAGTTGCTCTTCAAGGGACAACCACTTCCAATGTCACAACCTTTAAAGTCACGGTGGCGGTAGAAAAAGCCAGTAACAAACTTCGCTCCGGAATGAACGCTAATATTGATATCGTGGTGGCAGAGGCCGATAATGTTCTGACAGTTCCAAGTGAAGCAATCAAAACTGTAGATTCTAATAAAATAGTTCTTGTACCAATAACAATAACTACAAGCGGCAAAGATCGAACGGGTCAAGCAGGTCAGGCAGGTCAGGCAGTTCAGGATCAAGCAGCACTATCAGGTACAAGAGGAACTGCAAGTAGTGGGAAGGGCGTACAAAATGTAAATACCCGACCGGTCACAGTGGAAGTCGGTTTGGATGATGGGACCAATGTGGAAATCAAAAGCGGTTTAACGGAAGGTCAAGAAGTTGTGACGGGAACTCGTACAACTACTAGCACAACTACTACACCTAGAGCAACTTCGGGATTCAGTCTTGGAGGCGGCGGGAATAGAGCAATAAGCGGTGGTGCCCGTCCTGGGCAGTGAGTTTAGGTCACATTAAACAAGTGTTGAGTAACGAACTGTCGACAAATCAAACGTATGCCTAAGAGAAAAAACAGCAAACCCGAAGAAGATGTGCTTTATGGTGAAGTCGGGAGGGGTGTTATTTGATAGCTCTCAAAGGGATCAAAAAGATATATACTAACGGTGATATTCAAGTGGCAGCTTTGGCAGGGGTGGATCTCCACGTAGGAGCCAGCGAGTTTGTAGCGATTATGGGACCCTCTGGTTCCGGAAAATCGACTATGATGAATATTTTAGGATGTTTGGATACGCCAACAGAAGGGGAGTATTATCTCGATAAAATCGATGTAGCGAAGGCTAGCAGTGATGATTTGGCCGTAATTCGGAATCGCAAGATTGGGTTTGTCTTTCAAGGATTTAATCTTCTTCCCCGAACGACGGCTTTAGAAAATGTGGAACTTCCCATGCTCTATGCCGGTATAGGCGGTAAAGAAAGACGGACCCGAGCCGTTACTGCTTTAGAATCGGTTGGTCTTGGCGATCGGACTCACCACCGTCCGAAAGAACTCTCGGGTGGTCAACAACAGCGGGTAGCCATTGCCAGGGCGCTTGTCACAGGACCTGCAATCATCCTGGCGGATGAGCCTACCGGAAATCTTGACAGTCGATCAAGTGAAGAGATTATGGCAATCTTTCAGCGACTGCACTCTGCGGGAAACACGATTGTTATTGTAACGCATGAACCGGATATCGCCGAATTTACCCAAAGGATTGTGCGTGTTCGTGATGGTCTTATTGAAAAGGATGAAAAAGTAAAAAATCAGCGCAAGGCCCAAGCACAGGCCCTTGAGGAAGGAGTAGCAAAGTGAACTTACTGGAAAGCATTCGAGTTTCTTTGCGGGCTTTACGAG
Organism: Desulfosporosinus sp. Tol-M2; assembly: GCF_059735615.1. NCBI lineage: Bacteria > Bacillati > Bacillota > Clostridia > Eubacteriales > Desulfitobacteriaceae > Desulfosporosinus > Desulfosporosinus sp. Tol-M2. The sequence goes on along the minus strand of NZ_JCAIJG010000043.1, from coordinate 2,154 downwards.
CTAATAAACTGCGTTCATCTTTGACAATGCTGGGGATTATTATTGGAGTGGCGGCGGTTATTGCCATGGTTGGAATTGGGAATGGAGCAACCGCCTCGATCACTTCCCAAATTCAAGGTATGGGTTCGAACCTTCTGACGATCAGCCCCGGGCAGTCAAATTCAGGAGGAATTAACGGGGGGGCAGGAAGCGCCGCCTCCCTAACGATGGACGATGTTAAAAAGATTCAAGCACTTGGACCAGCCGTGAAAGCAGTCGCCCCAATTGCGGGTTCCAATGCGCAAGTGGTCCTGGGGTCTGGAAATACCTCTACAAGTATTAACGGAACCACAGAGGATTATGAAGTCGTTAAAAATGTCTCCTTGGCTCGTGGCCGTTATCTTACCAAAGAGGACGTGGATAGCAGTGCCAGGGTTGCGGTCTTAGGCCCGACGGTTGTCGAAAACCTCTTGGGGGACGCGAATGCAGCCGTTGTCGGGAAAATCATTAAAGTAAACAATGTTCCTTTTCAAGTTATTGGGGTGACGACGGCTACAGGATCTAGCGGGTTTCAGAGTAGTGATGATATGATTACGGCACCGATCACGACCGTTCAGGCACGCTTAATCGGGAAAAAGACGGTGCGTAATATTTTGGTCTCGGCTTCTTCAGAGGCGCTTATGCAAACGGCACAAGATGAGATTACAGCCGCTTTGCGCAAATCCCATAAGATTCCGGACGGCAAAGATAATGACTTCAGAGTTCAGAATCAGGCGGATATGTTAGCAACTATGACCAGTGTGACTCAAACCTTAACAATGCTCCTGGGCGGCATCGCAGGGATTTCTTTGCTGGTTGGGGGAATTGGGATCATGAATATTATGCTTGTTTCGGTCACCGAACGAACACGAGAAATCGGAATCCGTAAGGCGATCGGGGCAAAAGGCAAGGATATTTTATTGCAGTTTCTTATTGAAGCGGTCGTGCTCAGTGTTTTGGGGGGAGGCATCGGCATCGCCCTTGGTTATAGAGGATCTAACCTTGCTGGGAAGGTCTTAATAATGAACACCGGTATTTCCATGGCCTCAGTTTTTATGGCGTTTGGCTTTTCGGCGGGAATCGGCATTATTTTCGGGGTTTTCCCAGCGCGAAAGGCTGCTGCTATGGACCCGATTGATGCCTTAAGATACGAGTGATTTAAATTTCAAAAAGAACAGATACAATGTAGATTAAAATATATTTATTAAAAGCAGGGAGGAGAAATAATACATGGGGAAAAAGAAGCAGACCCTTAAGGTTTTGGGTGTTCTGATGATGGTATTATTGCTGATAGGAATGATCCCGGGGGTTGCTTCAGCGGCCGGTGATGATGGCAGTACATGGCTTTCCTTGCTCAACTTTGCGACTAGCGCAGATTCAAAACTGATTGYGGGAGAAACGAAAAATATAAATGTTCAGCTTTGGAATAACRTATCTGACCCCTTTACAGGATCTGTGGGCAGCGTTACCATAACAGACTCCGAGGGGGTTCAAAGATTATTTCCTATTTCCGGGTCAGGTGGAAACTATACAATTTCCAATGTAACGTTAGAAAACGCTGGAGATTATCAATTAGTCATCCGCCAAGGAGCAATGGGTACAGCCTTAGCCGCAGGGACGATAACGGTGCTGAATGCCAAATCAATCATGACAGACTCTCTTGTAATGAATACGAATAAAACCATAAATATTAAGGTTATGGATTCCGCAGGTAATCCATTGGTCCGTAAATCTATAACTGTAGACGGGACTGCAGTAGGAGCTGCGGATTCAACTTATACAACGCTTAGCGATGGAACGTTTACATTTACGATGACCCCTACTGCGTTGGGAACCGCTAACATCATTTAGGCCGGGAATGTGATGGGTACGATTCGGGTTCTTCCCGCCTATCCTCAAAATGCTGGTATCGGAGGTACGACGGAGGATAACGTTTCCCTGGCGTTTGCCATTGCCCAATGTGGATGGACGAGGGGGATCCCTTATGTCATTTTATCTCGCGATGAGCAATTTTCGGATGCTCTCGACGCAGTTCCGCTTTCGAAAAAACTTAATGCTCCGATATTAATGACGGATTCTGCGAAATTAGACGATCGGACGTTAGCGTAAATCCGTACTCTCGGTGCTAAGAATATT
>NZ_JCAIJG010000044.1:0-4545 GCF_059735615.1 Desulfosporosinus sp. Tol-M2 | reverse complement strand
TTCAATGAAGAGAAGAATATTGGCGAAGCCATCCGGAGTATTGTGAAACAGGACTTTACGGGTTCCATCGAAATAGTCATTGTGGATGGTAACTCCACGGATAACACGGTTGAACTAATCAAAGAAATCACCCTTAAAATGCCGGTGAATCGCTCTATTAAACTCCTGACAAACCCCCTGCGTTTTATTCCCATAGGCCTCAATATTGCGTGTCAAAACGCTGCCCACGATATAATTGTCAGGTTAGACGGACATACGCAAGCACCGTCTAATTACGTCTCAGAATCGCTTAAAGCTTTAAAAGAGATTAATTTTAAAGGGGCTGTCGGCGGCCGCTGCGATATTCAGGCCTCAGACAGCACCATTATGTCCAAGGCTATTTCCATTGGGGTTAGTCACCCGTTGGGCGTGGGTAATGCCTTGTACCGAACATTAAAAGATCAATCGGAAACTCTAATTGACGTGGATACCGTGCCTTTTGGGGCTTTTACCAAGGAGCTGTGGAAAAGCCTGGGCGGATATGACGAAAATCTAATATTCGATGAAGATTATGATTTTAATTATCGGGTAAGGACCAAAGGTTATAGAATAGTCATGAACTCTAAAATAGTCCTCAAGTACTTCGCCCGAAAAGATCTGGCCGGTCTTTGGACTCAGTATTACCGTTATGGTTACTGGGCCAATAAGTTTTGCCTCAAGCATCAAATCATTCCCAGCTTCCGAAGGATTATCCCGGCAGCGTTTGTCTTGATGGTCATCCTGTTAGCTTTAAGCAGCGTTAAGGGTTTGTCTGCCTTGATGACTATTTATTTTGGTACAATTCTGGTCATTAGCGGGTCTGAGGGTATCGTCAAGAAAAAGAGTTTTCCCTTAGCAGTCTGCTTATTGCCTGTTTTTCCAACCTTACATTTTTCCTATGGACTGGGCAGCATCACGAGTTTATTAACCTGGCTCAAGGACAAAGTGATCAAGTCTTAAAGGGTGAATCCTAGTTCATAGATTTCCAAGTAGGAAGGAAATCCTGATTTTATTGTCGAATACGATCGTAGTGAACTTAGTGAACTCGCTTACGCTTAAGCTGAACGAGGCCCTACTTCCACTTGCAGAATTGGGGGTCTTATGCTTGGATAACGTAACGGTTAGCTTCTTTTAGCAGAAAGGGGGCAGAAAAATGGCTTACCGGATATGTAGAAGGCATTATAACTTTGTGAAAATCATGGCAATAATTGTAATTGCTCTTATGTTAACGGGAATGCTTCCTGCAAAACAAGTTTTTGCAGCGGGGTTTGACCAAAAAGCATATTATCTGGAAATAGGGCAAAAACTGGACTATTGGGCGAACAGGTATAATATTCCCCCTGTCGTCTTAAAAGCCGTTGCCTGGATGGAAAGCGGATGGTATCAAAACGCCAGGAATCCTCTCGACAATAGCCCGCTGGCGGATCAACCGCTTATGGGATACGATGGAATCGGCATTGGAATTATGCAAATTTCCAGTTATAATCCTGAAAATACGGCTGAACTGGATAAGCTGAAAAATGACATCGACTATAACATCGAAGTGGGTTGTCAGCTGCTGAATCAAAAATGGCGGGCTTTCCCGAAAATCGGCAACGGAGACCGCAATATCCTGGAAAACTGGTATTTTGCGGTATGGGGATATAACTCCTGGCAAGGGAGGAATAACCCCAATGATCCGCTGAGCCAAGGGAAGAGTTGCTATCAGAACGTTGTCTTTGCCTTAATGGGACAAAAATACAATAGTGCAATTACCTTTGCTCCCGGCGTGACTCCCCTACCCAAAAGCAGTTTACCGGCAACCGGAGCTCCGGGTATCTCCAGTCTTTGGAGCACACCTGGCCCAACCCATCGCGGGGATCTTCAATATAATGTAGCAAACCTTGTCTCCGACGGAGGGAAAAACTATGGGGGACCGTTTTCTGATGCTTCGGGTGATTACTGGTTTTCGTTTAGTCGTCGGGCTTCCTATTACGCACTGGGATTTTACACAACAGCCTATAACAACCCGGCAATCACGAGTCTTGACAAGACAATGTTAGGGGATAAAATCCTTCAAGCGGATCGGAATCTTCTGGCGGAAGCGGATAGTCTTGTCAATAAAACGAACCCTTCAGCCTATGATCTGGCAACAGCAGCCAAATATTACTGGACAATTCTGCAGGGTCCAAATCTTAATCCCATCGTAATGTTGCGCGCCCAGGCGGGCTTGACCAAGGCCCAAACGACGCTGCCCGCGCCTATTGATCCGATGCCAATTCCTCCGGCTCCATTGCCTGTTCCTGCTAAAGCAACCGTAGAACGTTTGGCAGGTTTGCGAGCAGTCGATACCGCCATTGAACTTTGCAAAGCAGGATGGACCACAGCGGATACCGTTGTGATCGCCACCACGGCCAATTATCCGGATGCCCTGGCCGGGGCGCCCCTTGCTAAAAAATACAATGCACCTATGCTCTTAAATCCTCCAGGCAGCTTAGATCCTGAGGTGCTCAAGGAACTCCGTCGTCTCGGCGCTAAAAAGGTCTATATCCTGGGGGGCACGGCGGCGATCAGCGAGCCTGTCTTTAGGGCTTTAGGGGACTTAAGTCTAAATCCGGAACGAATTGCCGGGACGACTGCCGCTGAAACGGCAGCCGAGATTGCCAGAAAACTTGGGTCCAATCAAACCGTCATTCTAGCCTCTACACTCAATTTCCCGGATGCCATGGCTGCCTCGGCACCGGCAGCAGCTTTGGGGATTCCGATCCTTCTTACCGGACGGGATGCTTTACCGGAAGCGACTCAAGCGGTATTTGCTGACTTTCAGGTCACGAAAACAATTATGGTGGGGGGAGGCGCTTTAATCGCACCCAAGTTGGATGATCCCCAAAAAGGACCTTTAGCCCAATATGGTCCCCTTCGTTTAAAGGGGCTTACCAAATACGATACGGCTCTGGAAATCGTGAACTACTTTGAGCAAGAACTCCAGAAAGTATACAACGATCAAGGAACCCAGAAAGTTTTCATCGCTACCGGAGCTAATTTTCCTGATGGTCTGGCGGGAGGCGCGTTGGCTGCTAAAACCGGAAGCCCGCTCATTTTAATAGATACCTTTGAGATTAAGCCGGAAGTGCTCAGTTGGCTGGCCGGTATCAAGGATAAAAATCCGCAAGTTTATGTCTTGGGTGGAACCGGAGCGATCTCGGAAGCCAATCAGGAACTGATCGAAAAAACGATCTTACCCCCAGGCGACGATAAGCCGGCGTATTAACAGAGTTCTTAGCGTCAGATGGAGTTTTACTCCACCTGACGGTTAGAAATAGTTATCCAGGGCTGTACAGTTCTTATCTCCCTCTTAAAGAAGAGGGAGATAAGAACTGTTAGCTATCGGATTACAACATGTTATATGGAAGGATGAAGGTTGATTTGTCGAAACGTCATCGCTATCTTGGGTTATTGATCTTATTTGGCATAGCACTCTTTGTCCGACTTCTTTATATTAAGCTTTACCCGGCAGACTATTTGATTTCCTCAGACGGATTAACGTACTCCAATATTGCGGAAAACCTCCTACAAGGGAAAGGGTTTATCACGACGATACGGGATCGGGATTACGCTGTCGGCCCGGTCTACCCTTTGCTGATTGCCATCACCTATATTTTCTTTGGGGTAAAGAACTATTTCGCCGTAGTCCTTCTGCAAGCCGTCATCAGTGCCCTGACGACGGTTTTAGCATACCTGATTGGGGAACGTTTATTCGGCAAAGCCTATGCCTGGATACCCTATCTGTTAATGCTGGCCTATCCGATGTTTTCCTTCTGGACTATTTACGTATTGACGGAAACGACCTATATTTTCATGATAACCCTCTTCATCTGGGCAGCTGTCTTCTATAGTCAAAACGTTCAGAGGGGTAAAAAACATCTGAGCAGTACCCTGTTGTTAGGGATAATCCTCGGTCTCGGCAATTTGGTGAGGCCTATTTTGTTACTCATCTTTCCGGTACTCTTTTTTTGGCAATGGTTTCTGCATAACTGGGATTTTAGAAAGGGTCTGAGAGATATTATCCTCGTTGGGTTAGCAATGTCTCTGGTTATGAGTCCTTGGTGGGTTCGAAATGCTCTGCGYTACCACCAGTTCGTTGCCGTCACAAATTATGGCGCTTATGAATTTTATGCGGGCAATAACCCCTATACAGTTACGGATGATTTCTTTGTGATGGCAGCAAAAACCTATGATCCGGAAGTAAAAGCCCGGGTGGAAAAACTGCCGGTCATGGAGCAGGAAGCGGAATACTCAAAACTCGCTAAAACGTATATCCTTCAACATCCAATTCAGTGTATCGAGCGGACCCTGACAAAAGCCGTTAATTTGTTTTGGAAGCCATTAACAGTAGGGGAGCAGGAATTTTTTAAATTTTCCGGCTATCAAACAGATGCCTGGTATTTAGTTTTAGGGCTGATCGGTGGAATTATGGGATTGGTACAATTCCGGAGATACGGGTTTGTGGTTTTGCTTACCTTGTACTATAGTTTAGTTGTTAGCCTG
>NZ_JCAIJG010000105.1:0-4901 GCF_059735615.1 Desulfosporosinus sp. Tol-M2 | reverse complement strand
CACTAAAAAAATCCCGGGGAGAAGTTTCAATTTACGATCCGATTGGGATGGATAAAGAGGGTAATTAGATTTGTATTAGATGCAAGATGTACTTGGTTCAAACGAGGAGGATATTTCTGTAAAGGTTGAAAACGAGTCAGAGCAAAAAGCTCTGCTCGAACTTGTCAAGAAGTTAAACCGAAGGGAAAAAACGGTGCTTCAGTGGCGTTATGGGTTGAGGAACAGTCCTAAACGGACACAAAGGGAGATAGCCAAGGCCCTGGATATTTCTCGTTCGTATGTTTCCCGCATTGAAAAGAAAGCGATTCAAAAATTAATGGAAGAAATGAGAAAGATTAATTCTAAAAAATAAGTCCATTACTTGCTTACGAGGTATCCTCTAAGGTATAATCATAGAAACATCTGCAATACCATGGAGGATTCAATGATTAAGTATTTTCAACCAACAATTCAAGCGCCTTCCCTTGATCTTATTTCGGTTGAGCAACTTACTCGGGACGGGATCAAAGGGCTTATTATAGACTTGGATAATACTATGACCCCATGGAATGATGTCGAAGTAGCTCCTAAAGTGACAAAGTGGTTTCTAAAAGTTAAGGCTGCCGGTATTAGTGCGTGCGTTGTGTCCAACTGCAGTAAGCGCCAGCGCGTAGCCGTTGTTGCGGATTACTTGGATATTCCTTTTGTTTTCGGGGCGTTTAAGCCTCGAAGAAGAGCGTTTCGGGTGGGCATGAGACTTTTGGGAACAGAGTATAAGAATACGGCTGTGATTGGAGATCAGTTGTTTACGGATATCCTGGGTGGAAATCGGCTCGGCCTTTACACGATATTAGTCACCCCCATTAATGATCGTGAATTTATAGGAACTCGCTTTCTGCGTCGAATGGAGAAGGTGCTCGTCTGGTTGATGAAGCATTGCGCTCCGGCGAAACCCGTTAGCCCAAGATAGATTGAGAATTGAGAATTGAGAATTAAGGGAATGGTCAGCCATTCCTTTTTCATGCTTTATGGAGCGCCCCTTCCCGCCATATGGCATCTAGCCATCCAGGCGATGCTCTAACCCCGAACGTCCTGTTCGAGTCATAGCCAACGGTCTAATCTCGAATGTTCTGTTCGAGTCCTGGCCAGCGAATTCATGAAGTAAAGGAATGTTATAAATGGAGAAACATTATGCGGTTATCGGGGATCCAATTGAACACTCCCTCTCTCCAAGGATGCACAATGCCGGGTATGAAGCCTTAGGAATTGACGCAGAGTACCAACGTTTTCACGTAAAGCCCAGCTATTTGGCGGAGGCGGTAGATGGCCTTTGTGCCCTGGGGTTTTCCGGTTGGAACGTAACTCTGCCCCATAAGGAGAAGGTCACTTCCCACCTGGATACGCTTACTCCCCAGGCCAGGCGCGTTGGTGCTGTCAATACCGTGAAAATCCATGAGGGGAAGCGAATTGGTCATAACACGGATGGCGATGGGTTTATCCGTTCTGTGGAAGGAAATCTCAACGGGTTTAAGGGGAAAAAAGCAGTTTTACTCGGGGCGGGCGGAGCCTCTAAAGGGATTGCCTTAGCACTGTCTGCACAGGGTATGCAAGTACATATTCTTAATCGCACGCCTGAAAAGGCAACGGTTCTAGTGGAGTTGATTAAGCATTGGGGTGGAACGGCAACGTCTGGGAAGTTTGCTCCAGGGGACTGGATTGAGGATGTCGATCTTTTGGTGCAGACGACTTCGGTTGGGTTACGTGGTGAGCCATTTCCGTTTTCCGTACAAGGAATTTCTGAAAAAGCGCTCGTTGTCGATATTATCTTTAACCCCAGGGAAACGGCTTTTCTACAAGAGGCCAAAAAACAAGGGTGCCGAACGCTTAACGGTTTAGGTATGCTGCTTTATCAAGGGGCTTTAGCTTGGGAGTTCTGGCTGGGAGGTCAAGCTCCCGTCGAGGTAATGCGACAGGCCTTGTATAGGGCACAGTCCTGACAGATATATACATGTGTAGCAGGGCACGGTCTTGATAGATATATCCATGTATAGAAAACAGTCCTGACCGTCCTGTTACGGAAGAGTGGGTGTAAATCGTTTTAAGATTTGCCGTGGATTAAGCCGAGAGCAAAAGGAAAGATAGAAATGAGCAGAGTCAGAGTCAGGATTAAGGAGCGAGGATATACGCTGCTGGAAATGTTGCTTGTTTTGATTCTCATATCGGGTGCGGGTTTCGTGCTCCTCGTTAAGCTTCCGATACACTTTGAACAGCAGCATCTGGACCTGGCGTCTACCCAATTACTGGAGGAAATCAGGGATGTCCGGCAGGCCGCCCTGGCGGAGAATAACTGGTATGCGATGAAGTTTTATTATCAACCGGGGGATCACCATTATCAGATCTTTCGCCAAGGCACAAGAGTGAAGGATGTCTATTTAAAAGATGGGATTGAGTTTATTGGAGCACCAGGGGATAAAGACGGTAAAATAACCTTTAATGCTGCAGGGAGAAGTGTCGGAACAACTATCACCTTGACAAACTCATCAGGTGAGCGCAAGAGCGTCGTTGTTGCCCCAGTGGGTATGCGGATCAGAGAAAAGTAATAGGGAGAGGGGACCGATAGTGCGGTTTTTAACGGCAGGAGAATCACACGGTCAGAAATTAGTTGGAATTATCGAAGGCCTTCCGTCAGGAATAAAGATTTCCAAGGAACGAGTCGATGAGGTATTAAGAAAGCGTCAGCAAGGCCCCGGGCGTGGTGGGCGAATGGCTATCGAACTGGATGAGGTTCACTTCATTTCCGGAGTCCGCGGCGGCTTAAGTACAGGGGCGCCGCTGGCGTTGGAGATTTTAAACCGTGATTGGGAAAACTGGGCGGGGATCATGGCTTGGGGAGAAGATGCTGATCTGGAGAGCAGAAAAGTAATGACCCCTCGACCAGGACATGCCGACTTAACCGGAGCTCTCAAATACCGCACCGAAGTTCGGAATATCCTGGAGAGAGCGAGCGCCAGAGAGACGGCCATGCGGGTCGCGATTGGCAGCATTGTTAGACAAGGGTTATCCGCCCTTGGGGTGGAGATCAGAGGGCATGTTCTCGCTGTAGGCGGCGTTCATGCGGAGTATATTGACGAGAGAGAGTATTGGCAGCGTGTAAAACTATCGGAGTGGTCCGTGGGTGACCCTGTAGCTGAACAAAAGATGGGGGAACGACTCCTTGCAGCTCGGGAGCAGGGTGAATCCCTGGGCGGACTATTAGAGGTACAGGTACATAATCTTCCCGCCGGACTGGGCTCCCATGTGCAGTGGGACCGCAAGTTAGATGGAAAACTGGCCCAGGCAGTTCTCTCCGTACAAGCGATGAAAGGGGTCTCTTTTGGGCTGGGATTTGAAGCAGGGGAACGTATGGGTTCGTTGGTTCATGATCCGATTATTTATCGCCAGGGGCAAGGCTTTGCCAGGGCCTCCAACCATGCGGGAGGAATTGAAGGGGGAATGAGCAATGGGGAAGCCATTATCCTTCAAGCGGTTATGAAACCGATCCCAACCTTGTATCGGCCTCTGGACACGGTACATCTGGCAACCAAGGAGGTGGCTAAGGCTAGTGTTGAAAGATCAGATGTTTGTGCTGTGCCGGCGGCCTTGGTTGTTTTGGAACATGTGGTGGCTTGGGTGATCGCCGAAGCGGTGCTTGAGAAATTTCCGGCGGATAGTTTTATGGAATTACAAACAGCCTGGGAGGCTTATCTAGAAAACTTACTTACTTTGAAGTTCTAGCTTCATCGTAAATAGACCGAACACACGATGCAAGAAATTCGAACAGCAAATTCGAACATCGAACATCGAACATCGAATTTAAGAGGGTGATCTCTATGCAAAACATCGTTCTCATCGGCTTTATGGGAACCGGCAAAAGCACAGTTGGCAGACGCCTGGCCCAGTCACTGGCTTGGAATTTTTTCGACACAGACTATGTAATTGAAGACGTTACCAACTTGAGTGTGACTGAAATTTTCCGACGGCATGGAGAGACCCGTTTTCGTTCGGAGGAAAGGATCGTAGTTAAGCGGCTCAGTCAGCAGGAGCGAATCGTGATTGCGACGGGAGGCGGGACCGTGTTAAACCCGCTCAACTGGGAAGCTTTGGCCAAGAATGGGATTATGATCGGTCTTCATGCCTCGATTGAAGCAATTCTCAGCCGAATCGGACATAAACATAACCGCCCGCTTCTCAAGGGTCCAAGAGAGGAGATAGAAAAATTATGGTCCGAACGGCAAAAATATTACGCCAAGGCTGACTTTACAGTGGATACGTCTCAAAAAAATATCGATGAAGTGGTCAACGAGATTTTGGCATGGCTGGGAAGGATGGATAATTGTGAGTTTTGCAGAGTTGCAAAAGATTGAAGTAACGGCGGATAGACCGTACCCAGTGTTTTTAGGAGCCCCTCTCGAAGAGTTAGGGGCGTACCTTCATTCTCAATTTGAAGATCTGGAGCACATTTTGATTATTTCAGATCATGCAGTCAGAGATCTTTACGCAGAGCGTCTTAAGAAAGGCTTTTTTGACAAGCGCGTGAATCTATTGACAGTACCTGCCGGAGAAAAGGAAAAATCGCTGGAACGTTTGAGCCAGCTTACGACAGCGGCACTGCGTTGCGGTGCGGACCGTCATACTCTTGTTATTGCCCTTGGAGGCGGAGTGATCGGAGATTTGGCCGGTTTTTTTGCCAGTGCCTTCATGCGGGGGATACGTTTGATTCAAGCTCCTACCACGTTATTGGCGCAAGTGGACAGTAGTATTGGCGGGAAAGTTGCGGTGAATCTTCCGGCCGGTAAGAATATATTGGGAGCATTTTATCCTCCACGGGCAGTTTGGACAGATTTCACAACGCTGGACAGCTTGCCCTGGGGAGAAGTTGAAAA
>NZ_JCAIJG010000083.1:0-5758 GCF_059735615.1 Desulfosporosinus sp. Tol-M2 | reverse complement strand
TCCGTAAGGAGTTAAGTTTCCCAAAGGCTTGCCCAGAGTCCAAACTATAACGCGCTAAATCAATCCCCTCTTGAATAGTATTTGTACGTTTGGCTACATAGATAGCTATACCGGCATTCAGGAGAACAATGTCTCGCTTAGGTCCTGTTTCTCCTTGCAAGATCCCTTGGGTTAAACGGGCATTTTCTTCAGAACTACCGCCCCGGAGAGCGTCCAACGAACAACGCTTGAAGCCGTAGTCTTCAGGGAAAATCTCAAAAGGTTTCAGAACTCCTTGATCCACAAGAATAGCATGGGTTTGCCCAGTCAGAGTCACTTCGTCTAATCCATCGTCCCCCACCACAACAAGGGCACGCTTACTGTCTAGTCGTTTTAGGGCTTCGGCCATTTTTGGCAATAAGCCAGGGGAAGAAACACCCAACAGCTGGTAGGGTGCGGAAGCCGGGTTTAACAGAGGACCTAACAAATTAAATATGGTTCGTATACCTAATTCCCGGCGAAATAAGGCCACTTTTCCCATTGCCGGATGATATAGAGGAGCCGTGTCGACAGCGCCGTCCGGGGCAGAGATTTGACGGCTAACAGCCCGTAAAGCTTTCGCAAATGCCGCAATTTCTTCCGCACTTTCCCCCTTGACCCTTAAACCGAGGAGCAGTCCTCCAACTTGGACAGGGGTCAACTCACCTTCTAAAAGATCATTCATAATTCCAACGACAAGCTCTTCGGGTAAGTCCCTGCCTATGGCTAATTGATCTAACGCTTCACTGATTCTACTCATTACGAAAACCCCTTCATTAATTATTTGCTATTAAGCAGGCCTGATACTCAAGTTCGTTCCTTCTTTATTTTGGATGGTCAACGCGTAAAACGACTGCAGAATTCTTGGTCCGTGGGGAGTCATGATACTTTCCGGGTGAAATTGCACTCCAAAGAAAGGATACTTACGGTGACAAAGGCCCATGATCAGGCCGTCTTCTGTCTGAGCAGTTACCTCAAGGTCAGAATTTAGCTGCTCCGGATCAACTATTAGGGAATGATAACGGGCTGCCGGAAACCCTTGTTCTAAATCCTTGAAAAGTCCTTGCCCATTGTGAAATATTCGAGATGTTTTGCCGTGCACGATTTCCGGGGCACGAATCACCTTACTTCCGAAGGACATGCCCAAGGCCTGATGACCAAGACAAACGCCTAAGACGGGGATTATTTGGCCCTTTAGCGCGTTATTAAAAACGTTTTGAATGAGGTTTAGGGTGATCCCGGCATCTCTTGGCGTACCTGGCCCAGGTGAAAGAATAATGCCGTCCGGCTTTTCATCTAATATTGCTTGCACCTCTTGTTCGTCATTGCGATAAACAACAACCTCGGCGCCCAACAGACCAAAAGCTTGAACGAGATTATAGGTGAACGAATCGTAATTATCAATCATTATCAGCACATTCATCAACCACCTTCATGAGGGCCCTTGCTTTATGCAGGGTTTCCTCGTATTCCCGCTCCGGGACCGAGTCATAAACAATCCCGGCCCCGGCTTGTACAGAGACTTCGTAATCTGTAACGCGCAATGTCCGGATAGTAATACAAAAATCAACGTCTCCGTTCCAGCGTACAATCCCCAGGGCCCCGCCGTAAGACCCCCGTTTTTCCCGTTCAAGTTCTTGTAAAATTTCCATAGCCCTAACTTTTGGCGCTCCACTGAGGGTTCCTGCCGGAAAAACTGCTTGCAAAGCCGACAGTCCATCGTGAGGTGTCCGCAGCTCGCCCTCTACCGAAGATACAAGATGCATTACCTGGGAGTAGCGTTTTATTTCCCCATACTGGGGGACGCGAACACTCCCATATGCGGCAACTCTTCCGATATCGTTTCGACCCAAGTCAACGAGCATGGAATGCTCCGCATTTTCTTTAATATCCTTGAGCAATTCTTCTTCCAGGGTCTTGTCCTCATCTTCTGTCCGCCCTCTCGGACGGGTTCCGGCAATTGGTCGTGTTGAGATTTTCGAACCTACAGATGAGAGGAGTAGTTCCGGTGAACTGCCAACCAGTGTTTCAGCGTTTCCTTTCACCCAAAAAAGATAAGGCGAAGGATTTGCTACGCGTAGTCGTTGGTATATTTGCCACGGAGATAACGAAATACGACGTGTAAATTTTTGGGAGAAAACTGCTTGAAAAACTTCACCAGATCGGATGAACTCCTTAATCTGCTCAACACCTGCTAAAAACGTTGCTTTAGACATATTGCTCTCCCAGGTGTTTCGTTCCCCGATAGGGAGGGGTTCGGGAGTATCTTTCTCAAAGTGCTGCGATCCGGATATCTGGTTATTGAAAAGAATATTTAGGGCACTTTCCCAGACCTGAAACTGACGGGAAGTTTCTTGTTGCTCTTCCCCGAACACTTCAAGCACGATTTTCAGCGTTTGCGGTAAGAAAATGATATTCACCGGACAGATTCGGAAAAAATAATTCGGATGTGCGGCTGTCTTGGAAGGCCGCTGCCAGAGAAGTCCCCATTCATAGTCGATATAACCGAAAATTCCGCTTTCCAGGGTGCAATTCTCTTGAAGCGTATCCGAGGATGAAAAGTGTAATTGCTGATTGAATTCCTTCATGTAAACTCGGAGATCTTCAAGCGGTTCTTTAGTGGCTGATAACGAATTGGTCAATGTCCAGCCGGTGCCAAATCCCATATATGTTCGTTCAGTTTCCCCTTCATTCCCCTCCAATAAGACGGTACAGAGAGTTTCTAAAAGTTGACCCTGCTGAACTAATCTTGGGATCATTATTCCTTTGAAAAATATGCCGTCCTTGAATGACCAAGTCTTTTGCCTCGCATACATTACTTCTTTCACCTACTTTCTCAGAGTTCAGGTTGAACGCTTTTCGCCGTCCTTAAAGCTCTTTAGCTTTTTTTAGAAAAGATTTGATCAGCTCCGGATGTTTAGCCCCCAAACGTTCTACTCCCGAACTGACATCGACGGCATAGGGGTTCACAATATGGATCGCATGTTGTACATTTTCCGGAGTCAATCCTCCTGCCAAAATAAGGGGAATATCAAAACTCCGAATATACTCAAAAAGGTGTTGGAGACTGGGATTATCCCAGGGAAGAGAAGAACCTGTTCCCCCAAACAGTCCCTGGTTAGAGGAGTCCACAAGAATACCCTGCAGCATTCCCTTCCATTCTTTAAGGGGGAGTTGAAGCTCGGAAAAGGGCTGATCACTTTGGGATGAAGATGCCCCCTCCGAGATAAGAATCGAGTCGATTGGGATATTTAGCGACTTTATGCAAGGTATCCCCATGCTTTGATAATCCTCAAGCGCTTCGCTTCCGTGGAGCTGAATAGCTGTCAAATGACTTTGTTGAACAATCTCAGCTACAATGGTTGGGTCCTCATTGACAAAAACCCCGACACGGGCAACGTAAGGAGGAAGGTTTAAGGATATTTCCCGAGCTTGCTCCGGTCGTATATAGCGTTTTCTTTGGGGTACAAAAATAAAACCGACGGCATCTGCTCCAGCATCAATAGCCCACTTAGCTTCTTCCCAAGAACGAATCCCGCAGATCTTAACTCGAACCATGTGGRCTCCTCCGTTTCTTCTTAAGTTGTCCCTCATCTTTCAAACGGGTAATATACCCAGCGGGATCATTACTGCGCAGRAAAGATTCTCCAACTAAAACCGCATTCACTCCGGCCGTGGCCAAGCGTTCCACATCTTCTGAAGTTTTTATCCCACTTTCGCTCACCACAACACATTTCGCTGGAATCAAAGAACGAAGTTCCAGTGTTTTTTCCAATCGGACCTCAAAAGTCCTCAAGTCCCGGTTATTAATGCCAATAGTTTTCGCACCGCCGGTCAAGGCCTGTTCAACTTCTTCGCGGTCACGGCATTCGACAAGTGCCTCCAAGCCCAGATCCTCCACCAAAGACAAAAGTTTCTTTAGTAACTCCGGATCAAGGAGAGACATGATGAGCAGTACGGCATCTGCGCCGTTTAATCTGCTTTCTACGATTTGGTATTCTGACCAAAGAAAATCTTTCCGAAGGATCGGTAATTCTGTTGTCTCACGAACCTGTTTAAGGTCTGAGAGACTTCCGTGAAAAAAGTCCTCTTCAGTCAGTACAGAGACTACCCCTGCCCCACCCTCTTGATAGGCTTGGACTAAGTCTGGTAAGGAGAATTTCCATGGAATCAGTCCTAGACTTGGTGAGGCACGCTTAACTTCGGCAATTACTTCGAAGCTTTCCGTAGATAGAGGCCAACCTCGCCGCAGGAAGCTGGACGCTTTCTCCAGTTGGTGCCAAAGTTGGCCCAGAGAGCAACGTTCCTGAGCCTTATTAAGTCGCTGCTGCCGCTGGAGCATGATGGAAGATAGGATATGGGATTCCATACTTTAGACCCTCCTTTATATGGGTTAAATAAAAAAGCCCTCTATCCTCTAGAAGGACAGAAAGCTTTCTGTGGTGCCACCTTAATTTATATGAGATACTCTAATGCCTACTCCCCCAAATAAATTAATTATTTTGGTTCTAGGGAATTAGAAATTAGTTTATTTCTCAAACCTCTAATCGGATACGGAGAAACTGCTTCTCGATATCCGTGTTTCTGTAACGGGAAACCCCCGGCATCATCTACTTGCGTTCTACGCGTTCGGATCGCACCTCAGAGACCCATTCCGTCAAAGAGAAATGTATCAGACTCCCACCCACTCTGACTCGCTAAGACATTCCCATATGACTTACTATTTCTCATCATTGGCTCTGGCTATTTAGTTTACGAAGGGTATTCCAGTAAATAAAAAAAGCTCTCTATCCTCTCAAAGGACAGAAAACATTCTGCGGTGCCACCTTAATTTGTCTGAAATTACCTTGACCTGCCTAATAAAACAAGCTGTTTCCGTTTTATGGGAATTGGCATATCTCAAACTCTCTAATCGGATGCGGAGAAGCTTCTTCTCGATATCCGTGTTTCTGTAACGGGAAACCCCCGGTATCACCTACTAGCATTACGCTTTCGGATTACAACTCAAAGAGCCATTCTGTCAAAGAAAATTGTGCCAGACTCCCACCCTCTCTGACTCGCTAAGACATTCCCAATGACTTACTATTTCTTATCATTGTCTGTAACCATATCATTTTAATGTATTATATGCTTAACTCAATACTGTTGTCAACACAAATAATATGATAAAATTAGTAGTCATTACACATACTTACTATTACTAAGGAGTTCTGCATGATGCTAACGGGTCAGAAGACATCGATTCGTCCAGTCGAAGATACTGATATTGAAACAATGTATCAATGGTATAATGATCAAGAGGTAAATTTATGGTCCAGTGGGGCTTGGCCCTTAAATACCCTGCTAAGCAAAGAGCAGCTTACGGTCAAGTTTCTCGACGAATTGCCGGATACCTATCGCTATGCTATTTTGGCTGAAAACAAACTGCTCATTGGGACTATAGGCTTTAAGGAAGTTAATATCCCTGCTCAATCGGCCACGCTCTTTATTGTTCTTGGGAATAAAACATATTGGGGTAAAGGCTATGGCACAGATGCCTTAATCACCTTTGCGCGCTTCCTTTTTACGCAGTGGAATTTCCACAGAATTTCGCTGGATACTTGGGATGGAAATATTCGGGCTATCAAGGTTTATGAAAAAGTCGGTTTCAAGCTTGAAGGTCGTCAGCGGGAAGCACGTTTTGTGTTAGGAAAATATCACGACGCCATTCTGATGGGTTTATTACGGGAAGAATTCTTCT
>NZ_JCAIJG010000158.1:0-6032 GCF_059735615.1 Desulfosporosinus sp. Tol-M2 | reverse complement strand
TTAATGAAGTCCTGAGAGGCTTGGGAAGGCAGACGGAAGCGAGGGAGGACTGTCTGCTGTTCAGACAGTTTTTTCTTTCCAAATCTTCAGATCCGGGGATAATCCCCGGGTGAAAGGAGTTAGTGAACTGTGGAAGCGGGTACGTTTAAAAGTAAAATTTTAGATGCGGATGAGGTTCGCAGGGCGGTAACTCGTATTGCTCATGAAATAGTGGAAAAGAATAAAGGAACCGATAAACTCGTCTTGGTTGGTATTCGTCGCCGGGGGGTGCCGTTAGCTGAACGGATTCAACAATACATTGTGGAGTTTGAAGGGGTAAAGGTTCCCCTGGGAATTCTGGATATCACCCTCTATCGCGATGACTTAAGTACTATTGATATCCATCCGGTTGTCCATGAGACGGACATTCCGGTAAACATTGAGGGAAAAACCGTAGTTCTGATCGATGATGTGCTGTATACGGGGCGGACGGCCCGCGCGGCTTTAGATGCGACTATGGATTTAGGAAGGCCGGAGCGCATACAATTGGCGGTGCTCGTAGACCGTGGTCATCGCGAGTTACCCATTCGGGCGGATTATGTCGGCAAGAACTTACCCACGTCGCGGCACGAAACTGTGGCGGTACGTTTGCAGGAAGTGGATGCGGCAGAAGATGTGCTTTTACTGGAACGTGATGATATGAATTAATGGAAACTTTACCCTTTAAATACTATTCAGAGAGATAGTCAAGGGGCGAGTAGTATAGGTTTATGCCTATATAAAAATTCTCTCCCTTGCGGAAGAGGATTTTTTTATTTGATATAAGCTCATAACCATAAAGGATAATAATGGGGGAGCGAAGTTAGGGGGGGTTACGATGAAATGGCAGCGTAAAGATATTCTGGGGATAGAGGAAATGAGCGTGGATGAGATCCGGCATATCCTGCATACGGCAAAAGTGATGAAGGAAATATTGATGCGCCCGATTAAGAAGTTGCCCACATTAAAAGGTAAATCGGTGGTTAATGTTTTTTACGAGGCCAGTACACGGACGCGAACTTCCTTTGAAATGGCTGCAAAAGTATTGGGAGCTGATACAACAAGCCTTGCAATCGCCCAGAGCAGTGTGAGCAAAGGGGAAAGTTTATATGATACGGCCAGGACGATTCAAGCGATGCGGGCGGATCTGGTGGTCCTGCGGCATCCTGGTTCAGGCTCCGCAAAATTCTTAGCAGATATCCTTGATTCTGGGGTCATTAATGCAGGAGACGGGCAGCATGAGCATCCAACCCAAGCTTTACTGGACATTTTCACGATGGAAGAGAATCTGGGAGCCTTGGACGGAAAGAATGTTGTCATCGTGGGAGATATTTTGCATTCCAGAGTTGCCCGCAGCAATGTCTGGGGTCTTCAGAAACTCGGTGTCAATGTCACCCTGGTGGGTCCGCCAACGCTGCTGCCGGTTGAAATGGAGGGCTTCGGCGTTAAAATGACTCATGATCTTAACAGTGCCTTACTTGGGGCGGATGTAGTGATGGCCCTGCGCCTTCAACTTGAACGCCAGAAAAGCGGCCTATTTCCCAGCCTTCGTGAGTACAGCCTGCTTTATGGCTTGACGGCAGAGCGCTTGAAGAAAACGGGAAAACAGAGTATTGTGTTACACCCAGGTCCCATGAATCGGGGTGTGGAGATCGCGGATGATGTTGCAGATGGGGTACAAGCTTTAATTGAGCGTCAGGTTACGAATGGTGTGGCCATTCGCATGGCTCTTATTTATTTACTGATAGGAGGGTCCAGCAATGTGGTGGCTTAAAGATGTCTGGGTGATCGATCCGAGTCAAAGTCTCTCAGCCCCTCGGCATGTTCTGGTTAAAGGCGGGCGGGTGTTAGAAATCTCTTCCTCAATGACCGAAGAAGAGGTGTCGGTAAAAGCGCAGGGAGAATCAGTAGATACGGTCAACGGTAAGGGAAAGTTTGTTTTTCCGGGGCTTATTGATGTCCATACTCACCTGCGAGAACCAGGACAAGAGGACAAGGAGGATATTTTGAGTGGCTCACGCGCTGCAGTGCGCGGCGGATTTACAACAATTCTGGCCATGGCTAACACTCAACCGGTGATTGATAATAGAGCCCTCATCGAATTCGTGCGTACACAGGGAGAACGTGCAGGCTATGCGCATGTACATCCGATTGGGACAGTCACCAAAGGAATGCAAGGGGCTGAACTGGTTGAAATGGCGAATATGAAAGAGGGCGGAGCTGCCGCCTTTTCCGATGACGGTAAAAATATTCAAAATGCAGAAGTGATGAGGCTCGCTTTAGAATATGCCAAATTAACCGGACTCCTCATTATCAGTCATTGCGAGGAGAAAAACCTGGCCGGAGAAGGGCAAATGCGCCGTGGGGTGGCGTCGGCGCGGATGGGATTGAAAGGGATTCCAGCCAGTGCGGAAAGTGTGATTGTGGCCAGGGATTTGCTGCTGACGGAGGAAACCGGCGGGAAACTGCATTTGGCCCATATTTCTACGGCGGAGAGTGTCGATTTGATTCGGCGGGCCAAAGAACGAGGGGTCGATGTCACGGCGGAAGTCAACCCTCATCATCTGATCTTTTGTGATGAAGATTTGGGGATCACCGAGACGGTTCTTAAAGTTAATCCTCCCTTGGGTTCTCGAACGGATAGAGAGTCCCTTATCGAAGGACTTCGTGATGGGACACTGGATATGATTGCGACCGATCACGCCCCACATACCCAGGCAGAAAAAACCCGGCCCTTTGATGAGGCCCCCTTTGGGATTGCGAGCCTGGAGACGGCTWTGMGTGCGGTATGGCGGCATTTAGTGGTACCCGGACGAATTTCTCCGGATCGAGTGATCGAAGCTTGGAGCTTCTCTCCGGCACAGAGATTTGGCTTGTCGGGGGGAACGTTAGTCCCGGGGGCTCCGGCGGATATGGTGCTCTTTGATCCGGACTTCTCCGAGGTGATTGATCCGTTAACGTTGGTTTCCAAAGCGCGAAATACCCCATTTTTGGGTAAAACCTTACAAGGGTTTCCGGTCATGGTCTGGGTGGATGGACGACTTGTCCAGAGAAATCGTAAGGTACTCTAACGCGAGGTGCGCGGTGCGAGGTGCGTACTACGACCACAGAAAAATTCGCTGAATTTATAAGAGATGAAGTTTCATACTCCATCTCTGGATTAGTTGTACTTATCGGGAACAAAGCGTGCGAAGTTTGAATTTGAGATTCGAACCACGAATATCGAATATCGAACCTCGATTTCGGAGGGGGGTGGGAAAGATGCTCACAGAAAACTTGGTGGTTATTCATGAAGTCTTGGGAGAGGAAGAGCAAATGCTGAGGCACCTGGTTTTAAAAGGACCGATTGCCAAAGCTGCGCGGGCTGGACAATTCGTAGCTGTCCAGGTTCAGAATTCTTCGATCTCGTCCTTTGACCCCTTGCTGAGGCGACCCTTCAGTTTAGCCAAAATTTCGCCGGAGCAAGACGAAATTACTTTGCTTTACCGGATTCAAGGCCGGGGAACCGAAATCTTAGCCCGGGCGCAATGTGGGGAGCGGCTTAGCGTTATGGGGCCCTTGGGGAAGGGTTTTTCCTTGCCGGAAGCAGTGGAATTATGGCTGGTTGCCGGAGGAATTGGCATATTTCCCCTTTATGCTCTCGCTCAAAGCGCACTTGCTCAGGGTCTGAGCGTTCGTTTGTTTTGGGGAGGAGAAAACCGGTCGTTTTTAAAAAGTGCGGGACTTTCCGCCTGGCAAGCACTGGGGATTCCGATTCACCTCACTACGTTGGATGGAACTTTAGAAGATAAGGGCCTGGTGACCGGACCGGTGAAGGGACGATTATCGCAGTTGTTTGGGCAAACGATTGGTCAAACGAAACAGGCGAACTCTTCAAGCCCCGGGCAGATTAGTGTTGCCGCTTGCGGCCCGCCGAAGATGATGCAGGCCGTGACAGAACTATGTATGACCTTTGCGGTCCCTGTGCAGGTTTCTCTGGAAGAACGCATGGGCTGCGCAGTGGGAGCCTGTTTAGGATGTGTATGTACCCTCATTGATCAAGCAGGCACGCTCATCCATAAAAAAGTATGTCAGGACGGACCGGTTTTTTGGGGTGAGGAGGTTGTCTGGGATGTATTCTGTTGATCTTACTACCGTGCTGGCGGGAATCACTCTCAGAAATCCAGTCCTGACCTGTTCAGGAACTTATGGGTTTGGAGAAGAGTATGCCGCCTATTGTCCTCTGGAAGCTTTAGGAGGAATAACCTTAAAGGGGATTACCCCCCTGCCGCGGCTGGGAAATCTAGTGCCCCGCCTGGCGGAAACGCCGGCAGGTTTACTCAACGCGGTTGGGTTAGAAAATCCGGGACTTGAGGAATTTTTAAGATCCTATTTGCCAAAGGTTCGCAAACTGCCGACCGCGGTGATAGCCAATATTTCTGGTTTTTCACTGGAAGAGTATGAACATATGGCTCGCGCGTTGCAAGTGGATTCCGGATTAGCCGCGCTGGAAGTTAACATTTCCTGCCCTAATGTCAAACATGGGGGGATGCATTTTGGAACAGACCCTCAGAGTGCTGAAGAGGTGATTGCGGCGGTTAAGGCAGCAACGAATCTTCCAATCATCGCTAAGCTATCACCTAATGTTACGGATATTGTGGGAATGGCCCGTGCTGTCCAGCGAGGGGGAGCGGATGCTCTCTCGCTCATAAATACGCTATTAGGAATGCGGATTGACATAGAACAGCAACGTCCCTTGTTAGCCAATACGTTTGGAGGGCTATCCGGGCCGGCCATTCGACCGGTTGCTGTCCGTATGGTCTGGCAAGTGGCAGAAGCGGTCGATTTACCGATTATAGGTATGGGCGGGATTACCACTTGGCAGGATGCTGTGGAATTTCTCTTAGCCGGAGCGACAGCCATAAGTATCGGCACGGGAAATTTTGTCAATCCGCAGACTCCGCTGGAAATTCTACGGGGAATAACAACATATTGTGAAAAACACGGAAAGACTTCCGTGCGTGATTTAGTAGGATTGGCCCATCAGGCTTAATTTTTGAGCTAAGTAAGGGGATGGGGTAACCCCCAGGGAATAGAACACAAAGAATCACATTGAAATAATTCAAGCGGTTTGAATGTAACTGTCATTATGTAATTAAACAGTTGGATTGAAATGAGAAGTTGGTTTGAATTGAAAAAAGAATGAAATGGTAACGTTGGTTTTGATAAAACAGTAGTTTTTTAAATAGAGAGTTATAACGGAGCAGTCTTTAAATGAAGTAGCTTGAAAAGAACAGTTAGAAACGGAGGCCTAAGTAAATGGATGCAGCATTAAATAAGAAAATTATCGTGGCTCTCGATGTGCCCGGGCGCGCGGAAGCTTTAACCCTGGCTAAGGCTCTCCAAGGGAGCGGATGTTGGCTTAAAGTGGGCATGGAGTTGTATGCCTATACGGGTCCGGTGATGATCCAGGAACTGAAAGAGATGGGGTTTCCCATTTTTCTGGACTTGAAGCTGCATGACATTCCCACGACGGTAGAACGGGCAATGCGTGGATTCGTTCAGTATGGTGTGGATATGATCAATGTTCATTGCAGCGGCGGGTACGAGATGATGGCCAGGGCTGTTCAGGCTGTGCGGGAAGCAGGGAGTAAGCAGAAAAGCGTTCCTAAAGTGATTGGGGTTACAGTCCTGACCAGTATATCGGAAAATCAATTCAGACAAGAGCTGGGAGTACAAAGGAAACTCCCGGAGCATGTGCTGGCACTCGCCAAAATCGCCGAAAAGGCTGGTCTGGACGGGGTAGTCGCTTCGGCCATGGAGGCGAAGGTACTCAGGCGAAACACGGAACCTGGTTTTTTGATCGTTACACCAGGGATTCGCCCAGCCTGGAGTGAAGCGCAGGATCAAGCACGGGTCCTCACCCCGGATGAGGCTTTGGCGGCAGGGAGTTCATTTCTTGTGGTCGGAAGGCCGATTACCCGTGCGGAAGATCCTCGTCAGGCCTTGGAACGACTTTGGACACGGTAAAAATG
>NZ_JCAIJG010000093.1:0-6446 GCF_059735615.1 Desulfosporosinus sp. Tol-M2 | reverse complement strand
TACTAAAACTTCTTTCTTTACGAATATAGTTGTCCTTTTCCTCATCAGTTTGCTCATTTTTTTGAACAGATATCGTTAGTCTTTCTTCATCAATTTCAATATTTACTTCTTCTTTCGTAATTCCAGGAAGTTCAGCTTCAACAATAAATTCTTTTTCATTTTCTTTAATATCCACTTTCATCTGGTAACTGTTCCTATATAAGGCAGGAAAGAATCTATCATTAAAAAAATTTTCGAAAATGTCCTCAATGTCAAACAAATTATTAGATTTTTGAATCCCAGAACTCCTTCTTACAAATGGTACTAAGTTAAACATTAACAAACACCTCCATATTTATTTTGTTTTATTAAAATCAGTTAGTAAAGGTTAGTAATAGGTATTACTAATGTCAGCGCATTTTAAGCACCTCCCCCATTACTTGCATCATCTGACCTTGACTGACCTTTAAAATATTTATACAACAGGTAACAAAAAGTATCAAATATAAAATTTGACCTTCTTTGACCAAATTAATCCATAATAGATTAAGAGCTTTAATTATCATATTATTACTTATTATTACTTCATTTATTTGGTTATTTAATATTTATTTGGTTATTTAATATTTATTTGTCAATCGCCTAAAAGAATTTAGCCATTTTACTCCCACTTAGCAAACCTTAACTTTTACTAAACATATTAGTATTTCATGCTTATCCCTATGCTTATGTACCTGTTTCCCATATTATTCGACGCTTGCCGATTTTCTGTTATCAAAATGTTATCACATAGTATTAGTCAAATTAGGTGGAGCTTCTATAATACCCTATCACAACTTCATAAACCATTCTTCATTGACCTCATTGGAATCATCAACTGATGGTATTTAATCACACTTGATTTATCCATTATTTCCCTCCATAAATTGCCTTGTGTTTCTTTCCTTCATATTACCCGGCACTTGTTGATTCTCTAATGTCAAAATACAATCAGAAACACTCTACTATTTCAAGTTTTAACACCTCTATTCGTCCAACATGAGCTTCTTCTTTGAATTTCTGAGCTTGCGGATTTCCTCTCGTTCAATTGTTTTTTTCTTTTTACACCTTCGCCAATTTCTATCATTTTGTTGACCTCAACAAAATGATATC
This sequence comes from Desulfosporosinus sp. Tol-M2, assembly GCF_059735615.1. Taxonomy (NCBI): domain Bacteria; kingdom Bacillati; phylum Bacillota; class Clostridia; order Eubacteriales; family Desulfitobacteriaceae; genus Desulfosporosinus; species Desulfosporosinus sp. Tol-M2. The sequence continues at coordinate 5,315 of NZ_JCAIJG010000093.1, read as the reverse complement.
AAAAATAGTTTTATTACAATCCATGTACAACATCTTGATCTAATACTTTTTTTTTCCTTCCAATCAGGCATATAGATGCTGAGAAAATCGTAAAACTGTTTACTATGATTAGGATAAAGAAAGTGTATAAGTTCATGTAAAATAACATACTCAATGCAAGCTGGTGTTGCCTTCGTGAGGTATTGATTAAATGTTATTATTCCTCTCTGTGGGCTACAACTACCCCACAGAGTCTTCATTTTCCGAAGCATTAATCTGGGCTTGTTAACCTTATATTTCTTAACTATCGGGTATAGCTTTTCAACTTGAAAATTAAGAACCTTCAGGGATTCTTTTCTCCACCAACTTTACTCTTTGTTGCTTTGGAAATCTCCTTCAGCTAAATGTTTTTTCTCTGTTTCTTTTTCAATTTGCTTAATACTCTTTTCAGGCGTGGGCAAATCCTCCGGCATGGTGCCGCCTAATTCCTTAATGGTCTGACGAACCTTAGCGCCTACCGCATAATGTGTTTGATACGCTGCTTGTTTTCCGCTTATATTTTCACGTCGAAGTTTTTCATCTGTTTGCGTCGCCCGGAACAGATTAGCCGCTAATTCCGTACTGCCCATATGATCAAGAATCTTTTGGCTTTTCTTCAAACCTTTCCTCGCGTGGATTTCTCGAACACCTAGTCCGCCATATAATCCCTGATATCCCTTGTTTTGAAAAATCGCATACTCCTGCGGCGTTTCCACTCCTGCCATCTGCGCCGCTTCGGCAAGCGATTTATTATGGGCAACCATTTCATTACGGATTGCCAAGCGCTTTTGGTCTTCGCTCAACTGCTCATAGTTTTCAATTAATTCCTGCTGCCTAGTTTTTACAGCGAAATAGGTTTGTCCAACTGCGATAACCTCTTTGCGAGGATCGCCATTCATGACAATCAAATAGCCTGCATAACGTGAAAGCATAATGTCATCGATTTCACGCTCTGCGCCCGATCCGATCTCAACCATTTTGTTGACGTCAACAAAATGGTCTTCCAAAGATGCTCCACTGTTCACACATGCTGTGCGTCAATGCAGTTTTTGAATTTATTTAAGTCATTTCTTATTGGTGACAGAATTATTTGTGAATTTAAGCTGTGGCTTTTGGTGAGTTACTGGCATTAGTTCCATCATCTTATATATTCTTGCTCCACTGACCGTTCTTGCGAAAGACCTCCTACCATAATCCTACAGGAGGTCTTTTTCACGTCCGATTCCAAAGGGGCAATGCATTTTGCAATCCTTTCTTTTTATTAACCATTTATTTCATTTCTGACTATTTCATCGACAGCATTTCGGATATTGTTCATTCTCCCGACCCACTCCATCTGATTCTCGGATTTCAACTGCTCGGTTACACCTTGCTGCTGGGAATATTCTCTGACCAGCCTTTCATACATCTCCAAGGCTTTCATATCAACCTCGTGTAAGTAGGCATTGAGCCGTCCAGAACCCAAGAGTCATCATATTATGAAACATTTAGAGAATGTCGAACCGGATACATAAAGCACATGAAAGGTGTAGCTGTTATCATTTCGCATATAAAAGCCCCGAGAGCCTTGATTTACTGAGGTTCTCGGGGCTGTGTTTCCTATTCCCACTCAATCGTTCCCGGCGGCTTGGAGGTAATATCATAAACCACTCGGTTGACTCCTTGCACTTCGTTCACAATCCGCGAGGATATGCTTTCTAAGAGGTTATACGGGAGCCTTGCCCAATCTGCGGTCATGGCATCTTCGCTGGTGACCGCTCTGAGGATAATGGGATACTCATAAGTTCGACTATCCCCCATCACGCCGACGCTTTTGATTGAAGGGAGGACAGCAAAACATTGCCACACGTCACGATACATTCCAGCACGCCGAATTTCTTCTAACAAAATGGCATCTGCTTCCCGTAAAATGTCCAGCTTCTCACGGGTCACTTCCCCAAGAATACGAATCGCCAGTCCCGGCCCTGGGAATGGTTGCCGCCAAACAATCTCCTCACTCATACCCAGTTCAATTCCAAGTTCACGCACTTCATCTTTAAAGAGCATACGTAACGGTTCGATGAGTTCAAATTGAATGTCCTCAGGCAAACCGCCAACATTGTGATGGCTTTTAATCGTTTCCGCAGTTTCCGTCCCGCTCTCCACAATATCCGGATAAAGAGTCCCTTGAACCAAGAAATCGACCTGTCCAAGTTTTAAGGCCTCGGCTTCAAAAACGCGTATGAATTCAGTGCCAATCGCTTTGCGTTTCAATTCAGGCTCGGATACACCTTGGAGCTTTTGCAAAAAGCGTTCCTGGACATCCAAAAGCACCAGATTCAGTTGGAACTGTTCCGTGAAAACTTTCCTAACCTGTTCCGCCTCATTTTTCCGCATAAATCCATGATCAACAAAGACGCAGGTCAATTTATCTCCTACTGCTCGGTGCAGTAAAGCCGCAGCTACCGAAGAATCTACCCCCCCGCTCAAAGCACAAAGAACATGTTTCTTTCCAACCTTGGCGCGGATCTCCGCCACTTGCATCTCGATAAAGGACTCCATAGTCCAATCCCCAGCACATTTACAAATATCAAAGAGGAACATTTCTAACATCGTTTGCCCACCAAGGGTATGTTTTACTTCAGGATGAAACTGCACACCATAAAAATGTCGTTTTTCATCCATCATGGCTGCAATTGGAGTATTCCAAGTATGGGCAGCGACCACAAAGCCCTCAGGTAATTTGTGCACAGAATCACCGTGGCTCATCCAACACGGGCGCTCTCCACCCAAACCTTTCCACAGGTCTGTCGGAATATCAACCGTCACCATTGCTTTCCCATACTCGCTGGCTTCAGTATGTTCTACACTTCCTCCTAATTGTACAGTCATCATCTGCATCCCATAGCAAATCCCCAGTATAGGAATCCCTAAGTTATATATTTCGGGATCCACTTTAGGAGCATTCGGTTGATTGACACTGGCCGGTCCGCCCGAAAAGATAATGCCCTTCGGTTTACGAGTCCGAATTTCCTCCATCGGGATTTTATAAGAAACCATTTCAGAATACACATGGGCTTCCCTAACACGGCGAGCAATAAGTTGATTGTACTGTCCTCCAAAATCCAAAACCAATACGACTTCCTTTGGCACTTTTTCATCATCACCATTCTTATTATTATAAAATACTGTCAATAATTCTTCGTTGAAATGAATTATATAGCACGCCAAAATGGATCACGATAGTCTCCAGTGACGATAGTCTCCAGTGGAGAGTATCGCCGAAAGTGCACGGCCCTTAACGAATTCTATCGCGCTGAGGATGACTATCGCCGAAGGCGCTCACCCAAAACGAAGACTATCGCCGTAGGATGCTAAGGCCCTTCCTCCTCATGCGCTTCCTGTTTTAACACCCCAATATAGGGCAGATTCCGATACTTTTCGTTGAAGTCGAGGCCATACCCTACAACAAATTCATCAGGAATCGAAAACCCGTTGTAATCCGGAGTAATATCCGCTTTCCGTCGAGCGGCTTTATCGAGTAGGGTAATTACCTTTACACTCAGGGGATTCCGCGCTCTTAAGTTTTCTCTTAAGTACTTTAAAGTCAATCCCGTATCTATAATATCCTCAGCAATCAAAATGTGGACATCCTCGACACTACTTTCTAAGTCCCTAAGAATGCGCACTACACCAGAAGACTGCGTTGAGTCTCCATAGCTTGATAGAATCATAAAATCATACGCCAAAGGCAATTTTATCTCTCGGATGAGATCCGCCATAAAGGGAACAGCACCTTTTAAAATCCCAAGGATTAAGAGTTTCTTTCCTGCGTAATCTCGAGTAATCTCTGCGCCAAGTTCCGCTACACGCTTACCCAAGTCTTCTCTTGAAATTAATACTCGTCCAATATATTTTTCCATATAAGGACACCTCCACCTTAGGATAAAACTTATTTTAAAACTATATCAGAGGCTTGACTATTGTGCAAATAAAAGTAATGAGGCAGGATATATACCATAAGAGGGTATATTCCTGCCCCTTTTCAATCATAGAACACCATCCCTAGATATTCGGCGCTTGTATATTTATCTTTTTCCCAATATCTTTAAACTCAAGTGTCATTGTCATTGGTTCGGATTTTTCTTTATTTTTCGCTTCGATTGTTGCTTTAACAAGCGTTTTATCTGACTTACGAATATAAAGCGTATACTGGAAATCGGTCCAAAATACCTCCATCATTTGATTCTGCACACTGGGAGATAAATGACATACCCATACCTTTTCTCCGTTTACTTTTTCTTGATCGCTAAGCATCACCTCTCCAAGCTCTTTCATTTGAAGCGAAGATAAGGGGTTAAGCTCCGCCAAAAAAACTTCCTGAGCCGCTTGAGCGTTTGCAAATCTGATCCACTTCTTGCTAAACGGATCTTTGCTGTAAGTAGAATCCCCGATTTTGATCATCTCTACTTCGCTTCCGGCCAGCTGTCCCAAGATTCGGGTGTTCCCGCCATCCTTCTCTCCTAGAACCTGAGTGAGTACCCGATCTTTTCCCTCGACCCATTGATGCTGGGTCAAACTGTAGCGAAAAGAGGTTGCTGCGTTTAATCGTTCTAAGCCGTGTGTGACTAAATCAGCAGGGTCTGGTTGCCATAGAGAGCGCCCTAGAAGCCCCCCCATCAACACGATAATAATTCCAATGATTAACCCAAATCCTCTTTTCTTCATCTCATACCCCCCTGGCGGAGTTCTTACCCTACAATATGTTGAATTAGCTCGCCCTATTCCACTAATCTGTGGAAGTGCAATGTTAATGTACAGGTGAGGGCAATACATAAAAAATCAACACCCGTACATAATAACACTCATCAACCAAAGAGGAGATGAGCAAATGAAACTGACTCCTATTTTACAAAATCAGCTAAAACGCTGGTCAAGACAAATAGTTAACACCCTAAAAGGTAAGACAAATCCTAAGGCGCCAAAAGACTAAATGTTGAAACCTAAGTTTACCCCTATAAACTCAGGACTCTATTTATAAAGATCCCCTCGCTAGGGAATTATAGGAAAAGGCGGCGCATAGAAATGAAAAGAGGTTTATAATTCAAACGGAAAACTAGCGAGTAACGTCTGTTGTGCCKATGCCTTATTACCTATAAGGAGGTAGTTTAAGTGAGAGAGTGCGGAGAAACAAAACAACGCTGGATGATCGGGGAAACTAACGGCAAAGAACATGTTTTGCGGGAAGCGGTTGAACATTATGAAGCAGAACCACAAATGACTAAGCCCATCGAAGAATGCGGAGAACTCATTAATGA